>JAGGRV010000428.1 GCA_021159445.1 Deltaproteobacteria bacterium
CAATTGTACCTACATTGACGTGCGGCTTAGTACGCTCAAATTTTTGCTTGCTCATTTTTCTCTGTTACTCCTCAAATGATATGTTTTTGAGACCCCTCACAAAACCATGGAGCCCACGACCGGGATTGAACCGGTGACCTCTTCCTTACCAAGGAAGTGCTCTACCGACTGAGCTACATGGGCACCTATTTCCATGGAGCGGGAAACGGGACTCGAACCCGCAACCCTCAGCTTGGAAGGCTAATGCTCTAGCCAATTGAGCTATTCCCGCCCTAAGGGAACCAATTAAGAATGATAAAGGATGAATTGAGATGCCCAGTAGCTTACCGCCTCCCCGAATTCATCCTTCAGCCTTCAACCTTCATAACTATATCTATTGGTGGAGAGGGGAGGATTCGAACCTCCGAAGGCATCGCCAACAGATTTACAGTCTGTCCCCTTTGGCCAACTCGGGAACCTCTCCGCACTTTTCCAATGGAGCTGGCGATGGGACTTGAACCCGCAACCTGCTGATTACAAATCAGCTGCTCTACCGATTGAGCTACACCAGCCAAATTGAACACTCCATAATAGTGACCTGTTTAAAAAAAGCAAGCTCTTTTAATCACAAAAAAGGGCGGCGCACATCCAACCGGCGCCGCCCTTGTCATTAACTTGGGCAATCGAGCCCTCTAGCTTCTAATGTATGTCTTTTCCTTCATACTGCCATCCAGTCACCATTTTCTCAAGTCCGAAACCGGCCTTGCCTGCCCTCACGTCCCTTGCCCAGCTCTCATGCACATAAGCAGTGGTCCTATAAAGCAGATGGGCAAATTTGGAGTACGGAAGGGAAAGAAACAGGGTTGCAACACACCCCAAATGCAGCACGTATACCGGATAGGCCAGGATCGCTACGTCCGTGAGACGTATTATCTCTGCCGCGACACCGCTAACGCCCACTGCAAAGATGAGCCATATCAGGATCCAGTCCTGCGTTGAACTCTTAATAGTCCCTTCTGCAGTCTTTTGGTTTCTCATATTCCTGAGCATCCAGATCCCGGCAATGAGCATGACAGCGCCGATGTTGGCCGCGATCTTGACAGGATGATACTGGACAAGAGGTGTCTCAAACCCGGCATCTGGAAATAAGATGCTCAGCACATCTGCCTGGATCATGACAAGTATGGTCACAGTAAACAGAATAATGAATGACCATAGTACCCAGAGATGACCTGTTGCACGCTCTGCCACCTCTCCACATTTCTTGAAGCGTTCGTGGGTCAGTATCTCCTTAACAGCAGGCCATACATATTTTATCAGAAAAGGTCCCAATGCAGGCGTTGCAGCCTTCCCCGTGAAAGAACTCCGGAGTCCTGCGCCCTTGGAGATATCACTCCAGAACCGGAGTACCCCAGTTATGGCAGCGTAGGCCACAAGGGCAGAAATGGAGAGGAATATGGCGTCTATCGGTATCACAGTCAGGAACTTGTGATATACAACAGTGCCCTCCGGAATTGGAAATGCCTCTTTGGTGTATAAGGACCAGAGAAATGCCACTACCATAACGGCGAGCATCGACGCAATTACAGTGCCTATTACACCGCCCGCGCTGTTCAGCAAATTCGCCAATGCCTTTGGTTGGGCATAGTGCTTTATGGCATTTATCCTGATTGCGCTCAGCACATCCCCGGGACGGGCATCCCTGGGACAATACTTTGTGCAATCACCACAGTTGTGACACAACCAGACATCTGCATCCCCGGCGACTTTTGATCCCAGACCCCACTGGGCCCAGAGCATCTCTTTCCTGGGGAATGGACTCTCATCCGTGGACAGAGGGCAGATTATGGAACACGTTGCACACTGATAACAGCGGTTAACCGTGTCTCCACCTGCCTCCATGACGCCCTTTACGAACGCCAGGTCCGGCTGCACTTGATTTCGTTCAGCCATGATTAATACCTCCTAGAAACCTTTGAATGGATTCGGTCCCAACTCAACTATCTCAGCCATAAATTCATTTATGATCTTTGGAATTTGATCATACTCGTCAATAGCGACCTGTGCCATTTTTACACGCTCTGCCTCAATTCCCAGGGAGGCGAGTGACTCGGCAACATTTGCCATGCGCTTCTCTGACAGCTCACTGCCCTTCACAAAGTGACACTGATAATCGTCGCCGAACTTGCAGCCAAGGAGCAGAGCGCCATCTATCCCGCTTGACATGGCGTCTTTGACCCATGCCACGTTGACAGAGCCGAGACACCGGACAGGGATAATCCTGGCCAACGGTGACCATGAAAGGCCCTTTCTGGCTGCCATATCCAGGGCTGGATATGCATCGTTTTCACATGCGAAGATGAGCAACCTCAGCTTGTCCTCGTCGTCGTCAGGTACCTCGATTGACTTAATCATTGAGCCGACGATGTCGATGCTGTAGTCCTTGAAATTGATAATGCGCTCCGGACATGCGCCCATGCATGTGCCGCAGCGACGGCACCTTGACGGATTGAGCTTGGGAGTACCCTTCTCATCGTCATCCAGGGCACCAAACGGACACTCTTCAGTACAACGCTTACACTGCGTACAGCGCTGGAAATAGAAATCCGGATAGTCAAAATCCCATGTACGTGGATGGACCGAGTGACCTTCGTCAATGGCCTTCATGCACTGCAGGGCCTTGAGTGTTGCGCCTGCGGCGTCCTCCATTGCCTCCTCTATGGTCATGCCCCTGCGGACTCCGCCTGCGGCGTAGATTCCTGTCCGCCTTGTCTCATATGGGAAACATATGAAGTTTGAATCGCAGTAGCCTCCGAACAGGTCCAGGTCACGGAAGGCCGGGCCCTGCCTGTATGCCAGGTTCACAACCGGGTCGTCCTTGGTGGTCGGGACCATCCCTGTAGCAAGGACTGCTAGATCAACATCCAGACTGATGTCGCCGCCGATAAGGGTATTGTCCACATTGACGGTCAGCCCGCCTGAGCCGTTGTCCTTGACCTCAGTAACGTCTCCCTTGGTAAAAAAAATCCCCGGATCGTTCTGAAGGCCCTGGTAGAAGTACTCATACTGCCCTGAAGCGCGCATGTGCTCATACAAGACATATGCCTTGCCGTCCTCCGGCTGGTCTTCACGCAGGTACTTGGCCTGCTTGAGTGATACAAGGCTTGTGGCCACTGAGGCATAAGGGAAATCAGCATCGTCCTTGGAGCCCCCGGGGCTCTGAATAAAGGCCACTGATTTGACTTCCTTGCCGTCAGATGGACGGACAATCTTACCCTTTTTGGCGATTTCCTCAAACTGGCAGTTGGTTATGACGTTGGGATTGCCCCAGGCCAGGTGTTTGAACTCATCTTCCGCCGGTTCGTAAGGTTTCCACCCTGATGCCAGGATCACTGCTCCGCACACCTCGGCACCGGAATCTTCCTCCATGTATTCCTTACGTCCCTCGTTCTTCTCTGCATACTTCTTTTTCTGATCTTCAGCCGAAAGCTCTTTGCCGCTCTCGTCCAGCATCTCCTCATCTGTCAGTGGAAACGGTGCATCCCACTCACTTTTGCTCCCTGTCTCTTTCAGGCTGACCCTGAAGTCTCCGGGGGCATTGCCGATACGGGCAACTTCTGTATTGGTCTTGACTGTTATCTTGTCGCTGGCATTGACTCTGTCAATCAGGCCCTGGACCACAGGATTGATAAGCTCAGAGTAATCAGGGCCTACAGGGACCTGCTTCCTGAGCTGTGCACCCCAACCGCCAAGCTCAGCCTGCCGCTCGACTAAAATGCTCTCGTGCCCTGCCTCAGCCGTCTCAAGCGCGGCAGTCAAACCTGTGACCCCGCCGCCAATGATAAGGATGCGCTGATTGATCTCCTCGGTCTTAAAAGGCTCTACAGGCTCGGATTTCTGCACCTTGACAACCGCCATGCGGATATAGTCTTCAGCCAGTTCCTGCACGTGCTCTTTCTGGGCATCTGCGTTCTCATCGTCCGCATTGACCGGATGACTCCACGTAACCAGTTCGCGAAGACTCGCCTTTTCTACTATTATACCGGGGAAATCAAGGATCTCAAACTCATATCTGGGGGAAATTCCAGCCAGAATAACCGCATCCACCCCTTCATTATCTATATCCTGCTTCACCATGGCCGCGCCTTCTGGTGAATACAGGTCGGCATGTGTGCGCACTATCTCAAGGCCAGCCCCGGTTGCAACTTCTACCAACTTATCTATATCCAAGGCCTCGCCAATACCATCTCCAGTGTATATGTAACATCCTATTTTTTTCGCCATCAGCCAGCCCTCCTTACCAACGTCTGAACGGCCTTCAAGGCCGCAGCAGTTGCACTCTGAGCAGATGAAACTACATCAATAGGCCGCTTGGCGCAACCGCACGGAATAATGCCATCTTTAGGTACCACAAAACCGTCAGAGTTATATTCAATCCCTGGAATCTGTGTTGTTGCCCCTGTCGGCTGCATGCCTGTAGCCAGTACTGCAAGGTCTACTTCCTGTTCGACCTTGCCGCCGCCGATGGTATCTTCCGCCACCAGCACAACACTGCCGGGGCTCGATCCCTCTTTTACCTCAGCCACCTTGCCCTTAATGAAGTGGACCTTTTTATCTTCCTTGACTTTGCTATAAAACTTCTCATATTTCAGACCCGGAGAGCGTATATCGATATAGAAAATATAGATATCCACGTCTTCAGACTGCTCTCTCAGGTAACAGGCCTGCTTCAATGTGGCCATACAGCAGATGTATGAACAGTATTTTAGATGATTTTCATCCCTGGAACCTGCGCACTGTACAAAACCCACTGCCTTTGGCTCTTCCTTGTCAGATGGTCGCACAATCTTACCTTCAGTAGGCCCTGATGGCGATGCCATACGCTCAACCATCATATTTGTGACTATATTATCGTATTTTCCAAAACAGAGATTGTCCATCTTTGTGGCATCATACGGACTCCATCCGGTTGCCATGATGATAGCCCCGACATTCAGGCTTACGCTCTCTGCCGTCTGGTCCAGGTCTACATGCCCGGCAGGCATGGCATCCTTGATCCGTTGGCCGTCACCTGAAGAGACTGCTGAAGGATCCAGCACACACTGATTGGGGAAGGCCATCATATTGGACATATAGAGAGGCTTCCGCGTATTCAGACCAAGGTTGAAATCATTGGGGATTTCGGTCGCAACTGCTTCGGCCCCTGCTGCGCAATTGGTGCACTGCGGGGTCGTGTACCTCGGGTTCACCTTTACCTGTACATTAAAGTCCCCAGGCCCTCCGGACACAGACTCCACTTCTGCAAGATTATAGAAAGTAATCTTTGGGCTTGTCTTAATACGCTTGTAGTTTATCTCAAGCCCGCATGTGGGAGGACACAGCTTTGGAAAATACTTATTAAGCTGAGTTACCCGTCCACCCATATAACTCTCTTTCTCTACTATATAGACATCATATCCCATTTCAGCGGCCTCAACCGCGGCTGTAAGGCCGCTAAAGCCGCCACCCACCACGAGTATACTTCCACTCATATGCCCGCTCCTTCCTCAAAAATTAATTTAATTAAATACTAAATTAGGAATTAGGAATTAGGAATTGAAAATGAGTAATAGTGATTCGGAAATACTGACCATATCTTTCAGGATCTAATTTCCAATTCCTAATTCCTAATTATTCAAAAAAATGCCAGGCGCCGCCATAACGACGCCTGGTCATCTATTAGAAGGTCTAAATCACCTGACCATCCTTCCTTAAACTAAGATATTGAATTAGTCAGGAATGATCTGATGCAACTTCTTCTTGAATGTGGACCACTCGCCCGTTTCAGGATCGTACTTGGAATTGACAAAGCACACCCATCCACCGTCGTCCATGGACTTGGAATCCGCATCAGGGAAATCGCCACGATAGTAGAAGCCGGGATAACGGCTCTCTTCACGGAACGCGATATGACGGAGGTGATCCTCAACGCACCAGATGCGGTGATTCATCTCCCATGCGCGGATCAGCTCGTGCAGACCGCTGCAAGCCAGCTTTTCAGAATCCTCACGAAGCATATCGAGATGGTGCATAGCGATCTCAAGGAGCTTTGCATTGGTCATATAATATGGGGACCAGCCACCACCGTACTCGTCGGTGTACTTCATCAGACGCTCCATCATATGGCGCGGCCTGATGTAATTGGGGTTGATCATATCGTCAGTGGTCTCCTGATGGTGCGCATAATAGTGTACGACCGGCTTATAGATCTCCGCCTTGAGGTCCTCTGCGCTCTCCTTCAGGGCCGGGGAGAAGTCGGCGTTGTCTGCGATGTACTTGGCCATGCTCTTGGCAGCCATACGACCCTCGGCATGTGAACCGGAAGAGAACTTGTGCCCGGAGGCCCCTACGCCGTCACCAGCCGTGAACAGGCCGTTGACGGTCGTCATGCGGTTGTAGCCCCACTTGTAATCATCCGGGACCCAGTCTTCATTAGGACCGCTGACCCAGATGCCGCAGCAGCCGGAATGGCTCCCTAACATGTAGGGCTCAGTGGGCATAATTTCAGAGCCGACCTTCTCAGGCTCGATGTTCATGGCAGCCCACAGACCTGCCTGACCGCACGACATGTCAAGGAAATCCTCCCATGCCTCGCTCTCAAGCTCCTTCCAGTATTTCTTAAGGGCCTTGTCGTCCATACCCTCTGCCTTCTTGTCATCCATGAACTTCTTTAGTGCAGCAGCAGTGTCCATGTAAATAGGACCGCGGCCTTCCTTCAATTCCTTGAGCATCAAGTGGTTCCTGAGGCAAGTGGGTGTAACCGGCTGCAGACCATAAGGTGCATATTTCGCCAGCTCTTCTTTTGCAGCATCACTAAAGGCATAACTTTCGCCAGTAGAGTTGGTCACACCGGCCTTAAAGAGCAGGAACCAGGCCCCGACAGGCCCATAACCGTCCTTGAAGCGGGACGGGGTGAAACGGTTTTCCATCATGGTCATCTCAGCACCGACCTGCATACACATAGTGTAAGTGGAACCGGCATTCCAGATCGGGTACCAGGCACGACCCTTACCTTCGTCCGTGGCCCTTGGGCGGAAGATGTTAACCGCACCGCCACAAGCCACTATCATGGCCTTGGTCTTGAAAACATATATCTTGTTCTCGCGGGCACTGAAGCCGACGCAACCGGCAATGGTGTTGGGCTTGTTGGCATCCAGAAGGAGTTTCACGATAAAGACACGCTCGTAGAGGTCATAGCCCATCTCGTCCAGGGAATTCTTGGCAGCCTCAGCTACTATACACTTGTATGACTCGCCGTTGATCATGATCTGCCATTTACCGGTGCGGACAGGCTGGCCACCGTCTCTCAGGCTCTTACCCTCATCGCCCTTCTGCTTCCAGATGGGAAGACCCCACTCCTCAAAATGCATAACAGAGTCGTCAACGAAACGGCCCAAGTCATAAATCAGGTCTTCGCGGACAACCCCCATAAGGTCGCCACGGACCATGCGCACATAATCCGCAGGATCGTTGTCGCCCAGATAGGTATTAATGGCGGAAAGTCCCTGTGCCACAGCACCTGAACGTTCAAGGGCGGCCTTATCAATCACACATACCTTGGAGCCGGCAGGCATCCACTTACCGATCTCAAAGGCCGAACCAGTAGCAGCCATACCACCGCCAACAATTACGGCATCATATTCTAACTCTTCAACAGGAACCTTGGACAGATCCGGCTCGGCCAGGAGTTCCCATGATGGTTTATTTCTAAGAGCCATATCTTAAATCCTCCTTAATAATTTGCTCATTGTCTAACTTTTTCTTAATTCTCCAGTTCAGCCAATTCTTAACTCACAGAAGTCTTACGGAGTTCGCAGAGTCTGACCTGACATAGTAAACAAAAGACCGTCGTCGATCGGGCCTGGCTCAGGCTTTCCCTCGTATGGCTTGATGGAACCTTCAGGAGTGGTCCTGATCGGGAACTTAAAGCGCTTTATGTTGCCGTTGCGGAACTTAACAGTCCACATAATGGAGTCAGAGCTACGCATAGGCTGGACATAACCACCCATTGGACAGATGTCTGCATAATGGCGGACCTCAATAGCACCCTGCGGACAGATCTTTACACAGTTGTAACATTCCCAGCACTGATCCGGCTCCTGGTTGTAAGCCTTCATCGCATCGGGGTTTAGAACCATGAGGTCGTTGGGGCAGATGTACATACATGCTGTTTTCTCCCCGCCCTTGCAACCGTCACACTTCTCTTCAATGACATAGCTTGGCATAATAATACCTCCTAAATTTAAATTATTTGTTCAAATTATTAACATTTGTGGCCATGATGTTGTGTTTGGTCCCTTTGTGCCTGTCCACCTCCCTCCGGATATTTCCGAAATTATTAATCAAGATTGTCTAAAAATAATAACAAAAAATATCGATTCACGTGTTTCGCGATCAAGGTGACTGCCAAACACAGGTATTAGACTTAATAACTAACGGTTATCTTTGAACTTAAAACACACTCCAACTTTGTACCCCAAGGACCTCCTCTTTGGGCAGGACAGTACTGAATTTCCACTCAGTAATTTCTCATTTCCTTATATTAATGCAAAGGGAAATTGTCAAGGAGAAAATCCTGGCAGGAAGGAATGAACTCAAATAATATTAAGATATGGAGCCTGTATGTAAACAGGCATGCCCTATATTAAAACAGTTGTAGTCCTCAAGTGGTTTTAACCCGAGAAGGAAATAACACAACCTGAAATTAATGACTACCTGAAATTATTCAAAAATTACTCTGATGATACTGAATCACCAATCATTTTTAGTAACCGTCACCAAATCACCAAATCCCTCATGTCCTTCACGTTCGGCTGCCATTTTGGCAGGGGGAAATAGCCAAAGATTCGGCAGCAACAAGGCCCTGGCTCCCTGGTTCACCGGCTATGTTATAGATGCCGTAGTACAGGCGGCCATGAGCGCGTGCCAGGAAGTTATCATTATAGCCAACGAACCTGAACCATACTCCTATTCAGGGCTTCCTATCTTTCCAGATATCTTGCCTGGACTGGGCCCTTTGGCCGGGCTTCAAAGCGCACTCCGCCATGCAAAGGCAGAAAGGATTTTTTTGCTGGGATGTGATATGCCGCTTCTGAATTCAGAACTACTCAATCTGATGTGGGAGATCCCTACATGGGCCCCTGTTGTGATACCATGCACGCCTCAGGGTCTTGAACCACTGCATGCCATCTATCACAAATCCCTTCTCCCCATTGTTGATCACCAAATCAATTCCGGAAACTTAAGCCTTCAATCTCTGCTGGAAGACATACCGTGCCACATCGTCAGTCCTGCTGATATCCTAAAAATATGTCCCTCCTTCAAATGTCTCACCAGCGCAAACACGCCTGAGGAACTGGCAGGGCTGGAACGACATTTTTCGTCATAGAGCCTTTTGCATAATTGCCACCATTTATCAAATCCCCCAATTCCCCACTCTTCTTAAGGGACCATTCCCAGTTTGTCCTCACATTGTAACTTTCCAGCAGGGTGGCGGGCGAGTATTGCTATTGCTCTTTGATCTTTCTAAGAATTGCCCAGCCTTTCCACCAGAAAAAAATCCCAAAAAGCCCAAAAATGATGGAGACGCCCATTATGGCCTTTTGATATCTGCTATAGGAACTTACAGCACTCTCTCCGGATTGCTGGTCTGCCTGCAACGCCATAGTCTCATTAACCGGCACGGTAACTTCCAGACGGTGTCCCATTTCATCGTCCACGATGACCTTCCAATCGCCCGGACCATCTGGGAAAAAACAGAATCGGCCGTTCCTATCCGTCCTGCCGGATTGAAAGGTTAGCTTTGCGCCAGGAGCGGAAATGTTTACCTTGGCGTAACTCATGGGTTCACCGGTGTCATACTGGGCGGTGACCACCATACCCCCTGAACCTACTTTTCCCCTCACACCGTGAGCGTAAATCATACCAGGTAGCAAAAAGACAACGCCTAAAAACATCATTAGTTGTTTACATTTCATTGTGTTGCTTTTTCCTCTTACTAAAGTAGAGATAGGCTAACAGACCTAAACCAATTGTTGCTAACCCGAACATCGAGGTTACGGGTCTGCTCTTGATGCAAAAATAGATAATCCAGAGATTGCCTATCACGAACAGAAATGGGGTCACGGGGTATCCTACGGTCTTATAATTCCTCGTGAGCCCGGGTTGTCTTATCCTGAGCAGTATCATTCCCACTACAGTGAGCATGGTACACAAGGAAAGAGTAAAGCCTATATATATGAGAAGCTTGTCAAAGGATGCGGTAATAACCATGACAATTGCAATACCCGCTTGCAGCAAGATGGCATATGTAGGCGTCCTGCGAAGGCCATTGACTTTTCCAAAAAGTCCAAAAAAGACACCATCTTTTGACATGGCATAATATACCCTTGGTCCGGTCATAATCATGGCGCTTAAAACAGATAGAAGTCCTATGGCAATAGCTCCGGCAAAGTATTTACTGATATGACCGCCGAACAAAGAAGCTGCAGACTCTGCCCCGACTTCGAGGACCCCGCTCATCTCCCCTGCAGGAAGTGCGTAAATATACACAACGTTCAAGAGCAGATAGAGACACATAACAATAAATGTCCCGGCAAACAGAGCGAGTGGTATGTTTCTGCCTGGCTTTCTGATCTCCCCCCCGATATAAGCTGCAGCATTCCATCCACTGTAAGCAAATGAGACAAATATCAGGGAGATGGCAAATTTGTCTTGGAAGGCTGATCCCATGTCCAGACCTCCAGAGAAATTGCCTGTTGAACCATGACCCAGAAAAAGCCCAGCTACAACAAATACAACGACAATACCAACCTTAAAGGCAGTCAATGCATTCTGAACCCTGCTCCCCATCAAGAGGCTGTGATAATGAACCAGCGAAAAGATAATGATCACACCGACAGCCACCACACTCTGTGGCGATATGGCAACGATGTTGACGCCTAAGAAAGGGAGAGTCATTTCTGGACCAAGAGGAAGTGAAAATGAGCGAAATAGATAGGTGGCAAAGGCAATAGAAGCTGCTGCAATAGGAGCTGAAAAACCCACGATCAAAGATACCCAGCCGGAAAGGAAGCCCATTCCCTTGCCAAAACTCTCCCGCAGGAACACATACTCCCCGCCCGCGCGGGGGAACATGGCGCCGAGCTCCCCATAACAAAGGGCACCACACAGGGCAAATACGCCCCCGACGAACCAGCAAAGAAGCATGGCTTGAGGATCGCCGAGCTCTTCTATAATGAACCCCGAGGTAGTAAATATCCCGGTTCCTACCATGTTGGCGATTACCAAAATGGTGGCTGAAAAGAAACCAATTTCTCTTTTCAGGTCACTATCGCTCAAATTTTTCCTCTTTGAGACAGGATGAACAAGATCGTCAGGATGCTCGACACTAAACGAGCTGCTGCTGTATCCAACCCTGAAAAGGATCGTCTGGATGTGCCCCGTAGTGAATAAGACAAGAAATCTTGGGTTTTGCAAGCGGCTCACTCTACTACAAACGTGAAAGAGTAGTTGTAGCGGTAATTGTCACACTCCTCTTTGTCAGGGTAAGGCACTTCGTACATGACATTCACCAACCAGTTTCCCTTTTCTAACAGCTTGATGCAGGCCGTTCCATCCTTGTCCGTCTTCGTGGTAATGGCAAAAGTATTCGGCTGGTCTGAAAAGCCTGCATAAGTAGCACGGACATCAACGGACGCAAGGGCTTTACCGTCATAAATAATCTTCACTGGCAATATCTCACCCTGCTTCAGATGTCCTCCATCTTTCAACGGAATGATTTCCAAAAGATCGCCAACAGGCTGGTCAGGCATCTTTCCCCTGTCGCCCACATTTATGAGAGCCTTGGCCCTTATGTCGTAACGGAAGCAGGAAACCACGTTCTCCAGGCCCCTTTTGGGCTGAAGTTTGTACCCCTCTGTCGTCTTGCTCAGAAAGCCGGGATGGATATTTGCCAGTATCGCATAGCAACCTTGTGCTGCGGGAACGAATTCAAATTCAGTTGGGGATACCTGCTTCAGGGGAATCCTGGTGCCTTTTGAATCCAGGGCATAGACCTCATTCAGATACCTCTCCTTGATCACCTCATCTTTTGGGAATTTGTGTCCCCAGCCGATCTCAATCCGAACCTTTTGCCCCACCTCCGGTTGATCATCATCAATGTTGAGCCACAAGGAGTGTGCCTGGGCAAGAGACGCTGAGAAACAAAACGGCAACAGCAATAACAATAAAAACGTATTCTTAATCATGAGATATCTCCTTAAACATATTCACCAACTGCAAATCCCCCAAAGCTTCTCTTGTCAGCTTGGGGGGGGATTTCACTTAAGAGGCCCTTGAGAATGTTTCAAGCCTTTATTCCAGATGTTTCTGCATATGTTTCATGGCCGACTCATAGGGCTTGCCTTGCATAAAACGCCCGATAAACAACAGGCCCATGAATCTTTCCTTGTCTTTTGCGAGCTTTTCTCCCATGTCAGCCACCGTACCGCGCAAGATGCGCTCTCGATCGGGATACCCGGCCCAGTAAACCACGGCACACGGCATATCCGGCGGGAGGACTTCCTGAAGCGCAGCGAATAACTCTCGCGGCTTCCATAGGGCCATGTAAAAGACCATCGTTGAATCATATTTCGCCAGGTCCTTGAGTAATTGGCGATCTTTCATATCCCAACCCATCAGGGAAAAAGGCGCTGACTGTATAACAAAGCGGGCGCCGTGCGCCGGGATCGTGCTTTTCCCCAAGGCTGCCATGGCTGCCGCGTCGCATCCCATACCAGGGATGATGACCACGTCCTGCCGATCGAACTGTTCCGCGTACCAGTGGCTGGGACCGTAAAGACAGGGATTACCGGAGTCGAGCAGCCCTACGTCTTTACCTTCTCCCAAGAGGTTCTTGATCCTTTCCACCCTCTCATCCCTTATCCGAAAGCGTTCTACCTTGAAACAGGCAAATTCCTCCTTGCTTAGTTCATCTTGTTTCTTCCCCTTGTAGTCCCAAATCCCTGTCCATGGATCAAACAGGATAGGCTTATTGCCCACATACTCGGCAAAGAGTTTCACATGCCTATCCGGGGCCACAATAACGTCCATTTGCCTGATCGTATTCAGGGCCTGCAGTGTGGCTGTCCCGGGCCCGGCCGGACCGGTTCCAATCACATATAAGTGACCGCGGCCCCAGGCTGCAGCCTGGGAAGCCCAACAAAGCGATCCGGCTATAGCCGCAACAACCACCACAAGGAGGACAAGCCTTCTCATTTTTTTCATGGATTTATCTCCTAAAACTTTACACCGACCTGGAATCCCCAGACATACTCCGGCATTTCATAACCCGCTATCTCTTCGTAATCCTCGCCTGTTACATTGTTGCAAAAGATACTGACCACGTATTCCATCTGATCAAACCTGAACTTCTGCTCAAATCCCACATCCACGGTTATGTAAGGACTCATCCCTTCACCCCTTTGAGACTTACGTGCATCAACGTATCGGGAACTCAACTGGAACCATCCATCCTCCCAGACCATATAGCGAGCAAGCAGCTTGACCTTATTTCTGGCCAGAAGGTCTGGAAGATAATACGTCCATCCGTGTTCGTAGCCAGTGTCATTTACGCTGTGTCTTTGATACACATAGGCCGCCGTGGCCCGGAAACGGTCACCCAGCTTGATTGTGGCTTCCAGTTCTCCACCGTAGAGTTTTACATGGTCAATATTGCAAAGGCAGTCAGTCCCTGCACCCGACCCTTCTGAAGGGGGAATGGTAATGCCGTTATCATTGATAAAATCATCAATGTCATAATACCAGCCAGCGGCCCTGACGGTCAGAAATTTGAAATCCTGTATGATCCCAAGCTCATATTCCCATGCCGATTCAGGGTCCAATCTAGAATTCTCTCTGGACGCGCACCGCGCCCACCAGTAATAGTCTCAGGGACACGGGAGCCGGTAAGAGCGACTCACTGCGGCATAGAGGGCCGTCTCCGGGGTGGCCTGGAAATCGACCTTCAGGCTTGGATAAAAGCCGTCGTCGTTATCCGTTTTGCCCGAATTATCAGCACTGAACGGCCATCCGGGAGGCTGGGAATCGTAGCCCATTTCCCACCAGCCGTAATAGACATCCATATCGACATCATAGTAACGAATGCCGGGGGTAAGGGTCCACCGGTCACCGAGGTGAATAACATCCTGGATATAGGCTGATTTGACATTGTAGATGATGGGGTCCTTGTCCGGCCAGCCCAGTTCCTGGTACTCGGTCCCTGCCGTCACGCTGTGGGAGTCGAACAGGTCGATGTCCCGGTACTCGCAGATTATCCCCTTTGTCCTGTCATCAACAAAGTCGTCTTTTTTAAATTTTTTCTCCGGGTCTTCCATTGAGGCGCCTTTGCCATAACTGCTGGTCCAGCGCCTGCCCTCGGTCCAAAACCCATGGACATTTACAATACCCGGCCCCAGGGGCATCTGAAAGATGACATCCAGATAGGAGGTATGTTTTTTCCACTCCGGACGCAGTGAACCCGTTGTGGGCAACTGGGGCCAGTTGATGTGCCTCAGTTGGTCGGCAGACTTCTTAAATTTGGGATAGTCGTCATCATAGCGGGCAGCCACACCCGGATCGGGATCATTCGGATCATTGATAACCGGAAAGCCGTAATCGACATCGGAATACTTGGCACCTGCAGTGAAGGTGGCATCACGAGGAAGAAAAAAACTCAAATGCCCGTTAAGGTTGTCCGTTCTCTGAAAGTCGTTTCTGAGATAACCATCCGTGTCTCCTCTGCTTGCTGAAAAATGGTAACCCACGATATTGCCGACACCCCCGTCAACAGAGCCTGACACGTTATAGGTATCACACCTTCCATAGCCCCCCTTGAAACTCACATCAGGTTTTGGTTCATCTGTCTTTTTCCCTTTTTTCGTAATCATGTTGATCACGCCACCGATGGCAAAAGGATGAAGCACCGAATGTCCGCCCCGGATGATTTCAATGCGCTCGATATCATCCAGGTTCAACGTGGACCAGTCAACAATGTACCTGCCGTAATGGCCTGTATGGTTGATCCTGCGACCGTCGATCTCTATGACCATACGCCCTTCGTTGAGGCCACGGATGGATACCTCATCGCCCGGGCTGGCCATCAGCGGATTGCTGCGCTGCACGTCGATCCCGCCGATTTCGGTCAGCACGTCTGTCAGCGTCCTAACATCACCGGGCCTTTCGAATTTATCCAGGTTAATGATGGTCTTCCCGGTTGTTATCTCAACGCCCGGCTGCGGGGCCATCACTGTGATGGTCCCAATATCAATCGGCTTCGGTTCCTTTTCCCCGGCCAATCCAGGAATCGAGATCGCGACCATGATAAAGGCAAGTCCGTTCACAAGAAAAACGTTCCAAAACTGTTTCCATTTCCCTTTTGATTTCATTCCCTCTTTTTTTCCTCTTCTCTCTTAGCCAAAGTGACACCTGCCTTGAAGCGTCAAAGCCGGATATCACCTGGTGTCGTGCAGGCTATTTTTTCGGGATATCTACGCTGAAGGCAAATCTTGCTACGAATTTTAAAAAAGTACTACTATTGGCAGAAAATGTCAACCTTTTGGATGATCAATTTTTCTGATGGATGGGCTTGGGGCAGATATTGATACTCACGTAAGCTCAAACACTATGGTGAGCTGCAAGGGGATATCTCCCTTAAAAAGATGTGCAGGCGCTTTTGGAAATGGGGCAGCTTCCTTCACTGCCGTGAGCGCTGCTCCATCCAGGGACCTGTTACCTGACGTCTTTACGACCTCGGCCGACCTCATATCTCCTTCAGGCCGAATTATAAAGCGTACGGTCACACTCCCCTCTATCTGTCTGACCCTGGCACTTTTAGGATATCTCTTATATTTTTCTATTCTGAGCCGTACCATTTCCAGATAGCTGTCGGTTGTTGTGTAATCGCAGGCGGATTGATCCGGGATCCAGTCTGAGATGTCCGGGCCGGGA
This sequence comes from Deltaproteobacteria bacterium, assembly GCA_021159445.1. Lineage (GTDB taxonomy): Bacteria > Desulfobacterota > Dissulfuribacteria > Dissulfuribacterales > UBA3076 > UBA3076. Next base: position 16,006 of record JAGGRV010000428.1, read on the forward strand.
ACATCCTGGATATCCGGCATGCTGATTCCCTCCACAAGGCCGTCCGGCAGGTCTTTCTCTACCGGCTCAAGTTTTATCGGTTTCAGGTGTGGGATAAGCTGGGTTACTCTCAGCTTTTTTATCTCCTGTGGCCGATCAGGGGGCTCGGGTCTGTGGCGCGGCCTGGGGATACTCCTTTTGGGAACTTTTGATATATTTTGAAGTGTCAACTCGATGTAAGTAAGGGTGTTTGAACTATAGAGTTTGGAAATATGCAAGAACAGGACAAGATGTATTAAAAGGGACACGCACAACAGACCGTGCAAGAGCCGGTTGGGACTTCTTTTTGTTGACCGGGATTTCACTCTTTAAACCTAAAATTCCTTACATTGCAAAAAGTCTGAAATGTAATTCCGCTCAAAAAACCCGAGATGCAAGGCGCGAGATTTCCGAGAAGTGAGGCGTACTTAGCGTACGTCGCAATGACGAGGAAATTGAAGCAACGCCGCAGATTGGGTTTTTTCAGCGGAATCAAAATTCCTTTTCGGTCGCCAGACACAGCCGCCCGGCTCCTGCCGCCTTGGCCACATCCATGACCTTTACGGCCTTATTGAGGATTACGGCCCGGTCAGCCCTGACAACGACCAGTTTGTCTTTCTTGCCACCGATCATCTCCTTGAGCCCGTCAAAGAGCGCAGGCATGGAGACCTCCCTGGTTCCAAGAAATGCCCTTCCCTGCCGGTCCACATAGACAGTAATCACTTCCTCGGTCTGTGGTGCCGAGGCCCTGGCCTGCGGGAGTTTGACCTTGATCCCCTCTTCAACCATAAAATTTGTAGTAAGCAGGAAATAGATCAAAAGGAGAAACACGATATCAATCAGAGAAGTCAGAGGGACCTGGACTCCCATGCGGGGCCTTCGTTTAGGATGAACAAGCATTATCAGGTCACCTTCCTGCAGCCTTGATAAAGGTCACCATGCCGTCCTGGAGCTGGGCCTCATAGTTGTCCACACGCGATACGAGATAGCTGTGGGCCACTATGGTGGGAAGCGCCACAGCAAGGCCCAGGGCCGTGGTCAGCATGGCCTCCCAGATGCCGCCTGCAAGTACAGCGGCATTGACCTTGCCGCCCATCTGTTGAATGACCATAAAGGCCTTAATCATACCGATAACCGTCCCCAGCAGACCGAGTAATGGAGCAATGCTGCCAATGGTGGCAAGGACCTGGAGATAGCGGGAAAGCTCCCTGACTTCCTCCTCTGTGGAGTGGACAACCACTGTCTCAAAGGTCTCCCGGTCATTGTCTATGACCTCCAAGGCACTTGCCAGGATTCGTGCCATGGGAGATTTATTCCCTCTTGCAAGATCAATGGCCCGGGCAGGCTCACCGTCTCGCACATACTCGGCCACCTCTTTCACCAATCCAAAACCCCGGATTCGCACCCTGGAAAAATATATCAACCTTTCCAGGAAAACAGCCAGTGTGACCACGGAGCACAAAAGGATCGGCACTACAAGAATGCCCCCCTTTGCAAGAAAATCAAACATATCTATCCCCTCTCCCCTTCGTAGACGTTCACGTAATTATTCACTTTTCCTATGGCAGCCGGCTGCCAGGGAGTGTGAACGGTTGGTCCTATTCTATGTCTTCAACAATATCCGGTCTGCCATCAAAATTGAGGTCTATCGAACGCTTCACAATTGCCTCTGACTCATCGTATTCTTCCCATAGATCCGGCTTCCGGTCCGCATTTGTGTCTACCTCAACAGTGGTCAGGCTCCCATTATGATAGTGATACCAGGTATCCACACGGCCATCTCCCGAATGATCCTCTTCCGCCCGGATCGCCTCTTCGGCCTGGTTGTAAAACCAGGTGATGTCCAGGTGATCAACGGCCTCATGCTTTTCCTGGCTCTTGACCAGTTTACCTTCAGCATCGAAATGTTCCCTCAGGTCCGGATTGCCGTCACCGTCCTCATCAATCTCCCTGAGCCTCAAGACGTTCTTTTTATAATAACAGCGACCCTCCGGATTCTTATCTCCATCGGCATCCACCTCCATCACCATGGACCATGGAGACCTGTCGAACCACTGGGTGATCTCAAAGCGGCCGTCATTGTCCTCGTCCCTGACAAGCCGGTATTTCTTTTCATTCCTGTAAAAGATCTTTAAGCCGATCTTCCCGTTACCTTCGTCGTCTTTTTCCACCCTTGCAAGCAGTCCATCCTTATAATATTCCCATGTGTCGATCCTGCCGTTGAGATCCGTATCCATTTCGACCCGCTCCTTTTCTTCCCCGGCATTAAAATAAATCGTTATATCCGGCCTTCCGTCCCGATTAAGATCCTCTGTCTGGCGACAGGCCCTTCCCTCTTCAAACAGCGTAACGGTCTCCTTGAATCCGTCACCGTCAGCATCGTAGATTACCCTGACCGGCAGACCTGCATGAAAGGTACTGATCCTGTCAATCCGGCCGGTATGCCTGGTGTCTTCCTCCATGCTTTCAGCATGGCCGTCTGCATCAAAATGGATAAAAACATCCTTTTCCCCATCAAGGTTTGAGTCTCTCTCCTGATAGTGGGGTCTGCCGTGCCTGAACACGGTTATGATGTCATAGTGGCCGTCCCTATCATTATCCACACGTCTCTGTAACAGTTTATCATCCCTATAGGTCTGCCGGATATTGGGTTTACCATCGGCATCCGTATCTCTTGTGGACGAAGAGAGCATTCCCTCCTTGAAATGATAAATGCTGTCAAACAGGCCGTCTCCTGTAGTATCTTTTTGTATCTTCAGAGGACGCTCCTGCGAATCAAATTGTATGACTTGAACCACTTGGCTGGTGTCGCTTGACAACCTTTCATGCCGAGTCCTTTTCCCTGCCTCAAAATAGTCCCGGCAATCAATCCGCCGGTCATGATCCGTATCCATTTCGATCCTTATGATCTGTCCTTTTTCGTAATATTGACATCGGTCCATAATCCCGTCTGTATTGCTGTCGATCTTGAGCCTGATGAGCTTGCCGCGCCTGTCAAAAAGGGCGATCTGGTCTATCTTTCCATCATCATTCGTGTCTCGCTTCACGATCTCTTCCCGTGCCAATGACGGTTCAGGCAACAACGGAGCAACCATGGCCAGCATGACAAGAAATGAGAAAAGATGCCTCATAACAATACATTGGCAACAGGAACACAAATAATTCAATCTCTTCTCCATAGAGAATATTAAATGAAAGCTCAATAACACATATTATCTAAAAGTGCTATGGCCATTAAGAAATGTCAACTTCTGAGCCTGTTGCGAAATTGTCGTCATGTGTTGAACAGTAACTTGATACTAATGGATGCGGGTCACGTAGATATTCAGAATCAGCAAAATCTTATAAGATCCAACGAACGTCTTAACCTGTCGAGAAAAGATTCTCTAATTTCTTCATAAAAACCGAGTCCTTTATAAAACTGCTCTCCTTGATGCCGAATGGTCAAGCATTCCACGGTAAATCCGATTTCTTCCAGACGGCTTTTGTAGCTGTCTTGTTTCCCCAAAAGGTCCTGCTCTACATGGAGCCCGGCAACATACATAAAGGGTATGATGCGGGCTCTCAACCCGGTTTTACCTGGATGATAGGAAGACAGAGTTGCTTGAAGTTTTCTAAGTACGCCTTCCCTGTCAGGGATTCCTTCGACCGAGCAAAAAGAAACGTTGCTATATCTACGGGACAGGAGGTGATCAAGCCCTAAGTAAACGATGTTTGCCGAATCATCACACAGTGGTGTGCCATGACTAACGAGCAGGTTGATTCCCTTTTCAGGGGGAATGAAATCCTTTGAAACAATATCGAGTACCTCTTCAACAAAATGCCACCGATGCAATAGGGTCTCCCCCACAAGCACTTTGAGGCCGGGAAACGATCGGCACGAATCCACAAGGACCTCATATTCCGTTCCTGGAAAGATCAGAAGCGGCTGGACAACGACCCTGGTAAAGCCTTGTTGTTCAAGGGATGTCAGGGTCTGCAGGATCCCCGGATGCCCTGTCTTTTCCCGGATGATCTCGGATGTATACGCCCACGAAATATCGTAATCTTTGAGCTCATTATGCACTAAATTGTCGAATAGCTCGTAAACAGCCTTGCCCCTTTGCGCCGTGCCGAAGGCAGTAAGAACAATGGCAGGATGCTCTTTAAGGTTGCCTCGCCGTCTGTACTTTTTTATGTGCATAAGGATCTCCTGAAAGATTCACGTCAAGGGCACGCGATGTCAGGTTTTCTACCTGTATTTTTTCACACCAAAGACCACCAGCCCCAGGATCAGAATAACAAACAGGGATGCAAGCCATTGTGCGCCGGAAGACGGCAGGTCAGTGGTATCATCTTTTACCTTGACCTCCTCCATCTTATATCCTTCCACTCTTTCTGACTCCGTCCCTGCTTTTGAGGTGTTTTTCTGATGTTCTGCGCTGGCCTTGGGAGTCTTTTGATCTGATGACTGTAGTCTTTTGGTGAACCCTTCATTCAGTTTTTTCTGCAATTTCTTTCGTGCCTTGACCTGCTCGGCCAGCTCCTTTCCCATGGCCTGCTCGATGGCCAGATTGAACCTCTCGACCATTTCAGGCGACATGACTCCCGGCAGGGAAATGATGTTTACCACCATCTGGTTAAGTACCGGATTATTGCACGTATGATCGCAGCATGCCACACCCTTTTTAATGACATTAAGGGCGTATTCTGCTGCAAGCCTTTTCTTGATCTTTTCACCGGCATTCCAGTAACCCTTTCGGATCGATTCCAGCATGCGGGCGGTAATGGACTGATAGGCCCAGGGGTTTTCTCTGTTAAAGAAATCCTTCATTTCGAGACCGTATTTGTCTTCCACATATACATCATAGGTCTGCTCCCATTTGGTCTTGTCAATGGCGGAAGGCACTGTCACCTGCCAGCCCCACATGTATTCCACAAAGTTCGACATCTCCCGGGCACCGGCATATTTTTCTTCCTTCATCCCCTCAATCCATTTGGGATTGAGATAACGCGTTCGAAGCTCGCGGCCGATGGTCCTGGCTACATCTTCCACCTCTACACGGTCCGAAATCCTCTGCATGGTAATCAGGGTATCGGAGACCTGCCCACTCTCTTTTTTGACGGCCAAAGAAAGCCCTCCCAGATACTGAAACATGTCGTCATTATCCATGGTTCCATAGATGTTGGAGGATATGGAATGGACGGCCACGTCCACTCCTTTAAGATTTTGCCTGAATATCTCCTTTGCCTCTTCTCCCCATTTTCCCTGTCCAAAGGCAAAACCAACCCGGTTTTCATATACCTTCACGATCTCATCATCCGATTCCCAGAAACCGGAATTTCCTGTCATCTCACAGACCCCGGTCCCATACGATCCGGGTTTTTCCGTAAATATCCTGATCCTGGAAAGGAGATCCGCCCTTTCTTCATCCGAGCCGGATGCTATCAAGAGTGTCTTAATCTCTGCATTATGTTTGCTGATCAGGTTTTCTATATCTGTCTGGATGACTGCCTTCCGGACCGCCTTGTCAAGAAAGAGCAGCATATTGGGGAAAAGGTCCCGGTAAAGACCCGACGGGTTTATCAGGATATCGATCCGGGGGCGATCCAGCTTTCTGCCCGGGATCACCTCTGTGCCCGTGACCCGTCCGGCTTTGTCCCAGGTAGGCTTCAAGCCCATCA
>JAGGRV010000580.1 GCA_021159445.1 Deltaproteobacteria bacterium
GCAAAACCCTCGTTTGGCTATTTCAGGGCATTGTGGGCATTGTCGGGAATTGCTGATGATTCTTTAAGGATATGATTTCTGTTTTTACATATTTTTCCATGATTCCCCCAATGCTCTATTCTTCTTTGTAATGCTAATCGCGGCGCTGACCCGCGAGCATCGCAGGAGACGCAGGGTGCTTGCACCCTGAGGCTCCGAGAACCAGTTAGGAACGTACAATAAATAACTTGAACAAATTAATGTCTTTTTTGCCGTCTTCTTCGTTGCTCGTCGATCACATAACCCGTTATGCTCGCTCCTCGCGCCTTGAATACAACAAAAAATCCTGTTAATTTTTGTTCAACTTATTTATCTCCCGTTCCTTAACCACTTGACATCGACAAGCCTCCATAGAATCAGCACCGAAGCGCTTTAAGCTTTGAAGAAACAGGAAATCATTGGCAACAAAATTTACTTGACACTATGGACATGGAACACTATATTCCTGAAAAGGAATATTTCAAGGAATTTCAAGTGAAAGCTTTTCTCAAGGTCATGAGGGCCCTTTCCGATCCTAATCGGGTAAAGATTATAAAGATGTTACAGCATAAGGTAATGTGCGTTTGTGAGATGCGGGCTGCGCTACAGATAGCCCAACCGAGTGTGTCCAAACACTTAAAGATACTGGAAGATGCCGGCTTGGTCTTTTTTCACAAAGACGGTATGTGGGTCAATTATCAACTTGCAGATGGAAGTGCGAATCCTTACGCAGCCAGCCTCTTAGGCAATTTGAGGCATTGGCTGGAAGATGATTCAGAACTTGCTGAAATCGTAGAAAAACTTTTCTCGATTCGGCGCGAAGACTTATGTGGAAGATAATTTTTTTGTCCTAAATAGATAGCTAAATAGGCATCTCGCTATAGCCTGTATCTTGATAGTATAGGAATTTCCATTTTTGGACACGGATTACACGGATTACACGGATGGCTATGGATTAGGTTTATACTGTGTAATCTGTGAAATCTGTGTCCAAAATTTTCTAAGTGCGCCCGAAGGGCGCTACGTTCAAATCTATTTTATGAATAACAAGGCTTGTCAATGAAAGAACGAACCAAGTTACTACTCATCGTGCTCACCTTCCTGGCGTGTTACTACGTACCCTGGGATCATGCGACAATCCGGCAATCCGGCCTTGAGGCATTTATGATGCTTCAAGAATATGCCCGCGAGCACGTTCTCACATGCCTGATCCCTGCTTTTTTTATCGCCGGAGCCATAGCGGTGTTTGTATCCCAGGCTGCGGTTCTAAAGTACTTCGGGGCCACAACGAAAAAGATTCTCTCCTATTCTGTGGCCTCTGTTTCCGGGACAATCCTTGCGGTTTGCTCCTGCACGGTCCTGCCTCTGTTTGCAGGGATCTATACCCGAGGCGCCGGTATTGGTCCTGCGACAGCTTTTCTTTATTCCGGACCGGCCATCAATGTCCTGGCCATCGTGCTGACAGCAAGGATTCTGGGATGGCAGCTTGGGTTGGCCAGAGCCATCTGCGCAGTCCTTTTTGCAGTGATCACCGGGCTGCTTATGGCTATCATATTCCGGAAGGATGATGCCTCCCGCACCGCAGGCAAGATGTATCTTCCTGATGAGGAAAAGAAGGGACGCAGTCTATTGCAGGATGCTCTCTATATGCTGACCATGGTTCTGATCCTGATCTTTGCCTCCTTTGCCGGACCGGCGGTAGGTTCAACAGGACTCTGGCCAGCCATTTTTGCTGCTAAGTGGTACGTCACGATTGCCCTGCTCATCGTGCTGGCCGTGATGCTCAAGTCATGGTTCACCAAAGATGAACAGGTCGCCTGGGTGCAATCTACCTGGGGTTTTATGAAGCAGATCTTTCCACTTCTGGCTGCAGGGGTGCTGGTTGCCGGTTTTATGCTGGGACGGCCGGGCCATCCCGCCCTGATTCCGGATTACTATATCCAGGGCCTGGTAGGAGGCAATTCTCTGGGGGCCAATTTCTTTGCCTCTGTCGCCGGTGCCCTCATGTATTTTGCCACCCTCACCGAGATACCCATCCTGCAGGGGCTGATTGGTGCCGGTATGGGTAAGGGTCCGGCCCTTTCCTTGCTTCTGGCGGGTCCGGCCCTTTCCCTGCCCAATATGCTGGTTATCGGAGGGGTCATGGGAGTCAAAAAGACAGCGACGTTTTGTGCCATTATCGTAATCCTGTCTACCATAGCCGGGATGAGCTATGGCTGGATAGCCGGTTAAAGGAGAAAAAAATGGAAATCAAGGTATTAGGACCAGGCTGTCCAAGGTGTCAGAAGACTGAACAGGCGGTCAAGGATGCGGTTGCCGAGGCCGGTGTGGATGCCACAATTGAAAAGGTGGCCGATGTGATGGAGATTGCCAAATACGGTGTCTTCGGGACCCCGGCTGTGGTGGTGGATGGTGAGGTCAAGTCCGTGGGCAAGATCCCACCCGTTGATGAGATCAAAAAATGGCTGCAAAGGTAGAAACCACGAGGCCATGTGTTTATCCAGCCGCCGCCACCTTGGCTATGGATCGAAAGCGGGCGGCCTCCGTTTCATTTCCCTGGGCGGCGTATATCCGGCTGACCTTGTCATAGTACGCTGGCGCATTATGCGGCATTTCCAGGGCCAGGGAAATTAAGGGGCGGGCATCGTCGTAATATCCGCCTTCGATGAAGTCTTCAGCGCTTTTTTGATGGGCTTTGGCCAAGGCCTCTTTGGTCTCAGCTATCTTTCCTGAGAGTTGTGCTTCCCAGTCCGGTGACAGGTCACTCCCTTTTTCAGCTTTTACCAGTGCGCTCTCATACTCAAGTTTGGCCTGGCCCCATAAACCGGCTTTAAAGAGGACGTCACCTTTTTTTTCAAGCTTTTCCGGTGTGGGGCCTGAAAAGAATTTTAGAAAGGACATGGTGGATAGTCTCCTGGGTGATTTTTGTGCCGTACGTTATCCCCATACCATCATGAACCGGTTTTATAAATATATATTTCCCATTTTCACCGGTGCCGGACCACCGGTTTCATTATTCCTTCCCATGGTTGTCAGGCGATTACTTTTTTAATATTGAGGACCGCTGTTGACGTTCCAGTTCATAGTCTGAAAAGGATATTATATGAACAGGATTCAAAAATGGATTGTTTTTTTGACGGCGCCAGTGTTTTATCCAGGGCATAACTTCTTTTCTGGCCTTGGAACACGGGGCTGCTAAACAGACGGGAAAGCTGCCTGCCAAGATTCGATAAAGACTTTACGCCATAGTTTTAGAAAAGTGAACAAGATAAATTACCTATCAAAAATAGTCATACTGGTTGTTTCTGTTGTTGTTCTGGGATGCACCATGGGACAAGAGTATACGTATGAGAACATCGTGACCGAATACAACCTGGAGCATTATGAGGCAACGCCAAGCACACAAACGGAATTCGAGCCGGACCTAAGTTATCTTAAAAAACCGATTTCCGTATTCGACGGCATCAGGATCGCCATTCACAATAACCCTGATATTGATATTGCAATCTCCCGCATCAGGCAGTCAGAAGCCACTATTGACGAGGCCAATGCCGCTTTCTGGCCATCACTGGCCTTTTATACAGAATATGTAAAGGCAGATTCCCCATCTACTTATTTTTTCAAGAGAATAGATCAAAGAAGGCTCGCTTCAGGGATGGACTTTAATGATCCGGGCAGAATTGAAAATTTTGAGATAGGTTTTTCTGCCAGGTGGAATATTTACAATGGCGGCAGGGATGTGTTGAGGAAAAAGATGTCTGAAACCGGCCTGAAGATCGACCGGTTGGACCGTCTGACCGTGGAGAATGCCCTGACTGCATCGGTGATTCTGACATATTACAGTGCGCTGGCAGCAAAGGACTTTATCAGAATCGCCAAGGAGTCTGTCGCAACGGTTGACAATGAGCTGCGGGTAATGCTGGTGAAGTTCAACGCAGGCGGGGCCTTAAAGTCGGACATACTTTCTTTGGAGGTTCGACTGGCACAGACGAAGGAAAACCTGATCAGGGCCCAAAACAACTATAAACTCACTCTGGCTGCGCTGGCAAATCTGATGGGTGCTGATGCCGATACAGAGATTGAGCTATCCGGTGCTGAATGGCGACCGGTGGAGCTTCCGGCCGATTATGATGACGGTATTGTTGCCGCATTGGGCATAAGGCCGGAGCTATTGAAAGCAAGAAAACAGATCATTCATTCCAGGATGGCCCTGGACATGGAAAAGGGCGGGTATCTACCGCGTCTTGATGCCAACGGAAGATACTACAGTGATGATCCGGGCCTTTCATACAACGGGAATAGGGCCAACTGGTTAGCAGGGGCCATTTTGAACTGGGATGTTTTTACCGGTTTCAGCACAGGCGCCAAAGTCAAGAAGGCAAGGGCTGTGCTGGATCAGATGCTGGCTGCTGACCGCAAGACCACACAGTCCGTTCAATTGGATGTGAAAACTGCGTATCTAAGGATGTCCGAGGCAAAAGCCAGGCTTACGGTGGCCAAGGCAAGTGTCGCGCAAGCCGAAGAGTCGTTGAACCTGGTAAGAATACAGTATGAAGGGGGATCGGCCACAATTACCAGGTATCTGGATACTGAGCTGGCGCTGAACACAGCCAGAGTCAGAGAAACCTCTGCTTTTTATGATTGTAAAAAGGCCCAGGCGGATATTGGCCGGTCCCTGGGATACTGTGGACTGTGCGCCCGAAAGGAGTTGTCCGGCAATGGACGGTAAGTCAGGGAGGTTTCATAAAACACTGCCGCTGATCGGCGGTGTGGTCATTTTTATAGTGCTTATTCTCTATATGGGCGGCTTTTTCCGTACCGGATTAATTAAACCCGGATTGCTCAAGACAGTAGAGACGGCGGAGCCGGATAGAACAGCTTATGCTGCAGTAGAAGATATCACTGAGTGGTATGAGGCTGTGGGGACAGTACGCTCGCGGACAGAAACTGATATCTCAGCCCAGATAACCGGACGTATCCTTGAGGTTATGGTGCGGCCGGGAGATAAAGTAGAAAAGGGCGATCCCTTGATCTACCTTGACAGTCGGCAGTTCCAGGCAAAATTTGAGCAGGCCAGGCAGGGACTGAAGGCAGCCAGGGCAAAGAAAGAGCAGGCCGGACAGGCTCTGGTCGCAACCCAGGCGGTATTTGCCCAGGCTGAAGCGCAACATAACAGGACAAAGACATATTTTGACCAGCAAGCCGCAACAAAAAAAGATCTGGAACAGGCCGAGGCGTCACTCAAACAGGCAAAGGCCGGTGTAGAGCAGACCAGGAAAGGTATGGTTGTTGCTGATGCAGGTGTGCAGCAGGCAAAAGAGGTGGTGGAAGAAGGACGTATCACCCTCGGATATACCAAAATTCTCGCCCCTGAGGCAGGGAAAGTCGCCAAACGCTTGGCTGAACCGGGAGATCTGGCCTGGCCCGGAAAATCATTGCTCATACTGCATGCCCCTGGTGCGCTGAGGTTAGAGGCATATGTCCGTGAGGGGTTGATAGGGAAGGTCCTTCCTGGGTCAAGACTCTATGTGGCGATAAATGCCGTTAATGCTACGCTTCAAGGTACGGTGGAAGAGGTTATCCCATCAGCCGATCCGCTCAGCCGGACCTTTGTGGTAAAGGTCGCCATCCCGGCAATTGCTTCCCTCTATCCCGGGATGTTCGGACGACTGCTTGTGCCGCTGGACGTACGTCAGGCCGTGGTGATACCCCGAAACGCCGTCTATCGTATAGGCCAGATGGAAGTGGTGAAAGTGGAAAAGGACGGACGCTGGTACGATTTCTTTGTAAAGACCGGGAAAGAGATAGACGGCAGGGTGGAAATTCTCTCAGGCCTTAAGGGAAATGAGAGAATCGCCTTGAAGATGAATCACAATGAATGATGCCGCAAACGCCGGTCCCAGCGGGGTCATAGCCTCCATTGTCAATAAGTTTCTGACCTCCCATCTGGCTATTGTCCTTATCATCCTTGCTATCTCAATGGGCATAGCGGCTGTCCTGGTCACTCCCCGTGAAGAAGAACCCCAGATAATCGTTCCCATGGCCGACGTCTATGTGCAATCTCCTGGTGCCAGTGCCGAGGAGGTGGAAAAGCTCGTTGCAACTCCTCTGGAAAAACTGCTCTGGCAGATAGACGGTGTGGAACATGTCTATTCGATTTCCCATCGTGATATGGCGGTGGTTACGGTCAGGTTTTATGTGGGTGAGGACAGGGAACACTCCCTCGTAAAGCTCCATAACAAGATCAGCATGAATGTTGACTTGGCCCCTCCCATTGTGCAAGGCTGGGTGATCAAACCTGTTGAGATCGATGATGTGCCTATTGTCAACATAACCCTTTATTCAGACACATATAACGATCATCAACTGCGCCGCATAGGTGAGGAAGTAATCACAAGGCTGGAAGAGGTTGAGAATATCTCACGGACCCGCATCGTTGGCGGTAGAAGGCGGGAAATACGCGTTGAGCTGGACCCTGAGAGAATGATCGGGCTGGGTGTGTCACCCCTTGAGGTGCACAAGGCCCTTCAGGGTGCTGACGCCTCAATAACCGCCGGCGCCTTTTCCCTTATGGACCGGGAAATATCGGTCAGTAGTGACTCGTTCATTTCTTCTTCTGAAGACATTGAGAAATTGATGGTCTCTGTTCACGAAGGCCGGCCGGTATATGTACGCGACATCGCACGCGTTATTGACGGACCTGAGGAGGCGGCCGATTACTCTCGAATCGGCTTTCCCTACGAGACGGCTTTCCCTGCTATCACGCTTGCATTGGCCAAGAAGAAGGGGACAAATGCGGTCATTGTTGCAAAAGATATCCTGAAAAAGGTGGAGGATCTAAAAAGGAGTGTTATCCCCTCCGGTGTACATGTGGAAATTACCAGGAATTACGGTGAGACGGCAAATCAGAAGGTAGATGACCTTCTCACCTCATTATTCTTTGCAATTATTACCGTTGTCGCCCTGATCGCACTCACCATGGGATGGAGAGAGGCTCTTGTCGTGGCCCTGGCAGTGCCTATAAGTTTTGCCCTTGCCCTGTCTGTCAACTATCTTTTCGGGTACACGATTAACCGGGTGACCCTTTTCGCCTTGATACTCTCGCTCGGTCTGGTGGTGGACGACCCGATTACCAATGTGGACAATATCCAGCGCCATATCCTGATGCGTAAGAGGAGGCCCCTTTTGGCCACGCTCTATGCCGTGGATGAAGTGCTGCCGCCTGTCATTATGTCTACCCTGGCAATTATTGTCTCCTTTATCCCGTTGTTTTTCATCACCGGCATGATGGGCCCTTACATGGCGCCGATGGCAGCCAATGTGCCCCTGACTGTGACCTTTTCCACGGTGAGCGCCCTGACCATAGTTCCCTGGCTTTCATACAATCTGCTTAAGCGGTTTGGTGAACGCCCAGGTTCAGAAGGCACGGGAAAGGGGGGGCAGGACGTTGTCCCCGGATGGGTAAAGCGCGGGTATGGCCTCATAGTGACGCCGTTTCTTGATTCAGGAAAAAAGAGCGCAGCGCTCCTGACCGGGGTTGTGATCCTGATGATCCTGTCTGCGTCTCTGGCATACTTTCGTTTCGTTCCACTCAAGATGCTCCCTTTTGACAACAAGAATGAATTTCAGGTCGTCATCGATATGCCGGAGGGGACAACACTGGAATCGACCGATACTGTGGTAAAGGCCTTTGAGTCATATTTAACGAGGCTGCCGGAGGTCACCAATTATGTCTCCTATATAGGTACTGCCTCTCCAATAGATTTTAACGGCCTTGTGCGGCATTACTATTTAAGAAAAGGAAGCAGTGTCGCTGACATCAGGGTAAATCTCGCTGACAAGAGCAGGCGCCAGCAGCAGAGCCATGGGATAGTCCTCCGGATTCGTAAGGACCTGGAAGAAATTGCCGGACGTTTAAATGCAGATATAAAGATTGTGGAAGTCCCGCCGGGTCCCCCTGTCATCTCCACAATAGCTGCCGAAATCTACGGCAATCCTGACAAGTCCTATCAAGAGTTGATTTCGGCATCAGCATACATCAAAAAGACCATGTCTGAAGAACCCTTTGTTGTCGATATCGATGACATTGTTGAGACACCGCGAAACAAGATCGACTTTATTCTGGACAAAGAAAAGACAGCATTGCACGGGGTGTCAACTGACGAGGTGCTCCACACACTGAGATTGGCCCTGTCGGGGAGCACGCCGGCCACTGTGCATCTGCCGGATGAGCGGCAGCCCCTTCTTGTCAGATTGATTCTTCCGCGGGCAAGGAGATCAAGCGTAGCGGACCTGTCACAGATTTCGGTGAAGACCACCACTGGTCATATGATTCAGCTCGGCGAATTGGGCAGCTTTGTCAATGTTCAGGAAGACCAGACAATCTATCACAAGGATCTGGAAAGGGTCGCCTATGTATTTGGTGAGATGGCGGGCCGCGCCCCTGCCGAGGCCATTCTGGATATGCAGTCAAGGCTGGAAAAGGACTCTCTGCCTGCCGGAACCAGGGTCGAGTGGGCTGGAGAAGGCGAGTGGGGGATTACCCTGCGGGTATTCCGGGACATGGGTATCGCTTTTGGTGCGGCCCTCATCGGGATCTATATACTTATGATCATCCAGACAGGCTCTTTTTCCATGCCGCTTGTTATTATGATGGCCATTCCGCTTACAATAATCGGTATAATGCCCGGTTTCTGGGTCCTTAATCTGGTCACTAACCGCCCCATTGGGGGTTTTGAAAATCCCGTATTTTTTACCGCCACGAGTATGATCGCCATGATGGCCCTGGGAGGGATCGTGGTAAGAAACTCTATTGTCCTTATAGAATTTATTAACCATGCCCTGAAACAGGGACTACCCTTAAGGGAGGCCATCCTTAAGAGCGGTGCAACACGCTTCAGGCCCATAGTCCTCACTGCCGCAACCACTGCCTTAGGGGCCTGGCCTATCACACTCGATCCTATATTCTCCGGTCTTGCCTGGGCCTTGATATCCGGACTCTTTGCCTCAACAATGTTCACGTTGGTAATTGTACCTGTGGTCTATTATTTAATACTCAGGTTTCGAACTCCCGTTCCAGTATAGGTCAGGCTATTCTGGCCCGGCAGTGAGCCGCATTCAGGACAGTAGTTCATAAGTATTGAAATACGTAATAAATAAAAAAATCACCAGATAGAAGGAGATAATTTCATGGAAGAGATGGAGATTGGTTGTGGCAAACCAACCGGTGCAGTTGTTGGCGATCCTGCAAAGGATGAGGTTATTGAACAAGAGGAAGAAAAGGCAAAGGAGGTAGTCATGGCAGTAGCAAAAATAGGAAAAAAAGCCCCGGATTTTCAGGCCCCGGCATTTCATAAAGGTGAATTTAGGCAAGTGAAACTCTCAGATTATCTGGGGAAATGGGTCGTTCTCTGCTTTTATCCTGGAGATTTCACTTTTGTTTGACCGACTGAATTGGCGGCAGTTGCCACCAAATATAATGAATTGCAAAAGATGGACGTGGAGGTCCTGGCAGTCAGCGTGGACAGCCAGTTTGTACATAAGGTCTGGCAAGAGGAAGAACTTTCCAGAATGGTCGATGGAGGTGTCCCCTTTCCCATGGTGTCCGACGGCGCGGGTAAGATCGGTTCGGTCTACGGCGTCTATGACGAGGCCGGTGGCGTGGACGTACGCGGTCGATTTATAATTGACCCGGACGGGGTCATTCAGGCCATTGAGGTACTGATCCCGCCAGTGGGCCGTAATGTGAGCGAGTTGCTTCGACAGATCCAGGCATTTCAACTGGTCAGAAAGACAAAGGGTGCAGAGGCCACCCCATCGGGCTGGCAGCCCGGAAGGCCTACCCTCAAACCAGGCCCTGATCTGGTGGGTAAGGTCTGGGAGGTGTGGAAAACCGATCTGGCGTTTTAGCTGTCTGAGGAGGGGAAGATACATTTTCAGAGATCTGCTCAAACAGGAGGGAAGACGGGAACTTCTTGGAATACGAATCTCTCAGGAGAGGGGCATTGTGGGGCATAGGCCGTCTGGCTCAGATATATCCTGAGATGTTGATAGAACTGGATGCAGCTGAGTACATCCGGCCATATCTGAAGGATGACGATCCGTCATCCATGGAACTATCTGTCCAGGCGTTGAGAATGCTCGGAGATAAGACTCACTATTGAATGAAGGTAGTTGATAAAAAAAGCTGATGAAAAATCGCGCGCTGGCTATATTATATCCGCCATGCTCCTGATCGGGGAGTAGAAACCTTTTACAACCATTTTTTGGAGTATTTTATCCGCCTTATTAATGGCCAGAAGACCATCTATCACGGAAGCTTTGAGAATACCTATTGTTCCTGTGACCGGGATGTTCATCTGTATACACCGGCTTCTTGCTGCGCGATCGTCTGAAACCATGGTTGTGTTTCGATTGTCGGCAATAGCGATACAGGAGGCTTCACCTCGACCCAGGTGGTCGATGAGCTGCTTGTAGATTTTGAGTTCTTTTCTTGATAACGAAGTAAGCTCAAGAACTCCGCTATCAATGAGTTTGTCCACATGTTGGAGTTGAGGATATGAGGCAAATCCGGCTGAAAGTTCACCATATACCTCGCTGGTAATAATTCCTTTTCCGTTATAGCGTTTCTCAACAAGGAACAGCGAATCTGACAGGAGAAAATTACTGAGGACAACAGTATCAAATATCCATTTTTTCCTATGCATTCTTCACATCATCCTCGAGGAATGAGTTGTTTTGCGGGATATTATGCTCTTGCAGCCATGTTCTTATATCCCATATATTCATTCCCATTTCATCAGCGAGCCTGGACAGACTGATGTAGCCGCCTTGATATGCCTCAAGCGCACGTTTCTGACGGGTATTAAGAGAGGAAATAAGTTCAAGTTGATAACTGGATATGACAGCCTGCCTGACAAGTTCTCCCACAGAGGTATTCCTTTTCTTTGATAAGGCCTTCAATCCTTTTGCAACTTCCGGTTTTACCTTGATATGGAGAGTGGCGCTTTGCATGATTCACCTCTTTTTATACAATAGTACAACATCAGGTATAAATATAGATGAAATGCATCCGGTTGTCAAACCAGGTAAGCTGATAAGAAATCGCTTATTCGTGGTGAAAAAACATGATACGAAATCTCAAATTATGACCTTTCAAAGTATAACTGTGACCTAATTTGAGCGATTAGCTGTTAGCCATTAGCGTTTAGCTTTGAAAAATCAAGGCATTACGTTAATTAGAAATAACACCCAACGGGTTCACCCTGTTGAATCCCCAAAGGGGGCAGCGAAGCTGCATTCAACAGGGTAAAAGTTTGTAATAGCAAAACATCCTGCTTGACAGGGCGGCATACCGATAATCATTAAACAATAGCTAACCGCTAAAGGCTAATCGCTTAATTTAAGTGTGATGGACTCGCGTATATATGTCGCCAGAAATATCTAAAGAAAAGTTCGAGGAGCTATACCGTCAGTATAATCGTCGGGAGTTTGTACATCCTGACCCCCTTGAGTTCCTTTATAATTATGAGGACCTTTATGACCGAGAAATTGCGGCATTTATTGCCTCATCGCTTGCCTATGGAAGGGTTGCCCATATTCTAAAGAGCGTTTCCTCTGTTCTTGAACGGATGGAGCCAACCCCATCGGTATTCTTAAAGCGGGCTTCCCTTAAAACCATGCACCAGACCTTTTCCGGCTTCAAGCACCGATTCACCAACGACCAAAAGCTTTGCGCCATGTTATTTGGTGTGAAGGAGGTTCTAAAACGTCACGGTTCTCTTCAGGCATGTTTTTCAGCCGGATTCAATGACGATGACGATACAATACTTCCGGCCCTTTCTGCCTTTACAAGGGAACTTACCGACTGCGCCGGTGACAACTTGGAGCACCTGGTGCCATCGCCCACCAAGGGCAGCGCATGCAAGCGACTTAACCTCTTCCTCAGGTGGATGGTGCGCTCTGATGAGGTAGATCCGGGAGGATGGGAGAATGTGCCTGCATCAAAGCTGATAGTCCCGGTTGATACTCATATGCATAAGATTTGTCATTTGCTTGAGCTTACAAAGCGGAAACACGCGGATATGCGCGCGGCAGTGGAGATCACTATGGCCTTCCGAACCATTGCTCCTGCAGATCCGGTCAGATATGATTTTTCTCTAACCCGCCTCGGAATCCGGAAAGATGCGGACCTGTCTGCGTTTCTGAAACAGTTCAGCGATTTCTAAAAAAATTGTGTGACAGTGGAATGCTTCTCGAAGCGATTTCCTATCACCATCACCTCACCTGGCCCTCGCCTAATAAGAAAGACGGTGAAAATCCGTCGCGGACCCGCCGCCGTAACCGGGGACGAAAGCTGCAATGAAGCCACTGTCCGAATGATTTAAGGGACGTCCTTTCTTCCTTTGTAATGATGAGGCCTTTACCTCTGGATATACCATTCGAGTCTGCATCCATTGCATGGCGCTTAATTGGCTCAGGCAATAACTCCCTGGGCTGAATCTTTACCCAATATACTCTTTTCCATTTCAACTCTTGTCTTTGGCAGACCGGCCGGATATTTGTTCTGGAGAAATTCTAATAGCTTTTCGCGCACCAGACAGCGGAGGTCCCAGGCCTTTGACGAATCAGCCGCACTAACCAAGGCCCTCACTTCAACAGTCTGTTGAGTTGCATCAGTAACCTGTACGCCACACACTTTCCCATCCCATAGGTCAGAGCCCTTGACTATCTTTTGCAGCTCTTCCCTGATAACTCGGACCGGAACAGAATAGTCCATATATAAAAACACTGTGCCCAATATGTCGGCAGAAACTCTGGTCCAATTCTGGAAGGGGCGCTCAATAAAGTAAGTAATAGGCACCACCAAGCGCCGCAGGTCCCAGACCCTGACCACTACATATGTAAGGGTGATCTCCTCGATCCAGCCCCATTCATTCTCTACAATTACTACATCATCCAGCCTGATCGGCTGTGTAATGGCAATCTGGATCCCTGCAAAAAGGGTAGATATACTTCTTTGGGCTGCAAAGCCTACAATTATTCCTATAACACCAGCAGAAGCCATTATACTGACACCCAACTGCCGTATCTTCTCAAAAGTCATTAATAAAGAAGAGACACCTATAACAAGGATAATAACGATGATCACCCGCTCAATCACACGGAATTGAGTATAAATCTTACGGGCAGCCAGGTTATCCTTTTGGTCTACATCAAACCTGGAAAGTATTATCTCTCTGATCACCGCAACAGTTCTTATGGCCATCCAGGTAAGTGTGGCTATAAAAGCAATGCCCAAAAAATGCCTGAAAGCGCCTGCCAGATCATCAGGAATACACAGAGCCGGAGCAAAAAGCATGAGACATAAAACAGGAAAGAGAAATTTTGAAGGCCGCTTGAGGTATTTAACCACTGCCTCACTGAAAATATCATCCGACCTCCGGCTCCAATGGGCCAGAAACCTAAACAGTAATACGCTTATAACAAGACCCATAGCTACCGCGCTAATAATTACGACTAATAAATGGGCAAGCTGATCAACATCCCTGAGTCCACCCATAAGATCCAGGATATACATTTCTCTCTCCTTAAAATTTATTCTAACGGTGAAAACCGTGCCCTCCGGGCACGGTCACAGTTCAGTGGTTTTACCGTCTGGGCATGTTCTATGGGACGCCATTAGCAAAGTTGCTCTTCCTGATTGAGTTTTTCGACTTTTATCCGCCCAAGACTGAGGCAAATTCGAAAACCACTGGTATGCAGGAGCAACCAGTATGTACTGGTCTCCATTCGGTACTATACGGTAACTTTCGCTTTCCTCGACAACAGGTGAAAGAGGAAATAGCGCCCGGCGAGTGAATCTCCTCCTTTCTGATAGAGATCCAGCCTTCCACTTCCTGAGACAAGAAATTGGTATTTGTCATGAAACTGGTCGTAGACGCCTTTGAGGTAGTTTTTCCAGTCCCTGTATTTGTGGATCTCGTCAAGCACAACGATTGGGATTGATGAATCCTTGCGCTTTACGGCTTCGAAGAAAGTGGGATAATGAAAAACAGTCAAGACAATCGTGTATTCTTCTGAGCGAAACATCCAAAGGCAACGTTCTCAATCCCCATCCTTCATTACCTTCTTGGGGATTTTGCTGATATCTTCACGAATGACATATAAAATATTGAATTCCTTCTTCAGTTCCTCTACCAAGGTCTCAAGCTGTTCATCGGATATATCCTTGATCCGTACATAGACCTCTATCCTCCCGGAAGATACGTGTTCCTGGCAGGTAAGGACACTTGCCAATCTCGCTTCGTGAGAGCGAATTATGTTAACTAGCTTGTTGAGGGAGCCGGGATGGTCTTCAATGTCGAAGGCTAACTGTATGGGGCTGTGATATATCCCGGTTATACTGACCATGACCTTGAAGATATCAGTCTGGGTGATCATACCTACTACCTGGTCCTGATCATTAATGACCGGCAGGCCTGAGATCCGGTTTTCCAGCATTATCACCGCGGCTTTCTCAACGGAATCGTTTTCCCTGAGAGTCAGAGGATGGGGCGTCATTATATCTTTGATCTTTGTTTCAGAAAGCAGGTAATAAAGCTTATGGTCATCCATGGATGCGGTCTTTGAGGGGGCTGCATCCTTTATGTCTCTGTCGCTGACAATCCCCACTATGCGATCTTGTTTAACAACGGGTATTCGCCTGATACTATGCTCCTTCATAAGTTGGCAGGCCTTCATTATTGAAATATCTTCATCTATGACTATTGGCTTAGTAGCCATCCATTGTTTGGCAAGCATAATCTTATTCTCCTGGTAAATCCTGAATCAGTTTTGATTCTGCTGAAAAAACCCAACCTGCGGCACACAATTAAATTTTAAATGTTGAATGTTGAATTAAGGTATATGTCTTTTAAATCGTCTTCCACAATTCAGCATTCAGCATTCAACATTCAGCATTGTCTTATAAAAGTATGCATCCCGGGCTTCTTGAACGGAATTATACTTCATGATTTTTGCAGTGTAATCAGTCATTGAGGTAATATCGCAACTGCGCAGACCTTATACTCCGGTGTCTGTGCGATTTCGTCAACTCCTGGACTGGTCAACTGATTTGTAGGCGTCTCCGGGAAATGGAAGGCCATAAAGACTGAGCCGGGCCGGCTGCGCCCGGTCACCCTGGCCCTAACTTCTAGCTCGCCGCGCCTTGAGCGTATAATTACCATTTCGCCATTTGCAATACCTTCGCGTGAGGCATCGTCCGGATGGATCTCCACTTCTTCCTCCGGTACCAGCCAGCGTAGTCCTTCACAGCGCCGTGTCATAGAACTATTGTTGTAATGAACCAGACGGCGACCTGTTACCAACATAAAGGGGTATTCCTCGTCCGGCGTCTCCAGGGTCTCGACATTCGGCAGTACTGAAAACCGTCCCTTGCCCCTGGTAAAGGTGTCACGATGAAGAATAGGGGAACCGGGATGGTTCCTGCCCGGGCATGGCCAGATGAGCCCTTCGCCATTCAGCCGGTCATAGTGTACGCCGCCCATAACCGGAGTATAGCGGGCAACTTCCTCCATGATTTCGGCCGGGCCGGCATAGGCCATATGGTATCCCATGGCACCGGCCAGCCGGCAGGCGATTTCCCAGTCCGGCAGGGCCATACCCGGCGGCGACACTGCCTTGCGGATACGGCGTACCCGCCGCTCGGCATTGGTAAAGGTGCCGTCCTTTTCATAAAAGCATGCAGCCGGGAACACTACATGGGCCATTTTTGCTGACTCAGTCAGAAAAATATCCTGGACCACTACCAGATCCATGGCCTCAAGGGCCTGGCGCACAGCGCCGGTATTCCCCTGGGTCTGCACTGGATCATAGCCCACACAGTACAGTCCTTTGAATTTTTCATGCCGGGCCGCTTCATACATCTCCGGCTCGGTAAGGCCTGGATTTGCAGGCAGCTCCACTCCCCATGCCTGTCTAAACCGTTCCCTGACCTTGTTGTCCGATACGTCCTGGTAGCCCGGATAGACATAGGGAAGCGCTCCCATGTCGCAGGAGCCCTGGACATTGTTCTGGCCCCGTAAAGGGCAGATCCCTGCATTATGCCTGCCGATGTTGCCAGTGGCTAAAGCCAGATTGGCAAGGGCCATGACACCTTGAGTGCCGTTCCGGTGCTCAGTGACCCCCAGGCCATAAAGAATCATTCCCTTATCAGTACCGGCATACAGGCGTGCGGCGGCTTCCACGAGTTCAGGGGAAACTCCTGTCCGGGCCTGCATGGCCTTTGGTGAATAGTCTTTTATGTGTTCACGCAAGGCATCCAGTTCTTCGGTCCGTGTTTCGATGAAGTCCTTGTTTTCCAGTCCCTCAGCCAGAATGACATGCAGGACGGAGTTTAGAAGCAGGACATTGGTGCCCGGGACAAGCCGCAGCCAGATATGGGCCAATGCCGCCATTTCCGTGCGCCGGGGATCTATGACGATCAACTTGGCACCGTTTTTCAGGGCCCGCCGGACCTTCATGCCTACTACAGGATGTGCCTCACTGGTGTTGGAACCGCAGATCAGCAATACCTCAGCCCCCTCGATATCTGCGAGGGAATTGGTGGCGGCTCCGCTGCCCAAGGCAATCCTCAGTCCGCTCACAGAAGGCGCATGGCAGACCCTGGCGCAATTATCCACGCTATTGGTCTTAAAGACAACTCTGGACAGTTTCTGAAGCACATAGTTCACTTCATTTTCGCACCGGGAAGAGGAAAGAACGCCCAGCGCATCAGGACCGTGCTGTTCCATGATGCGTCCAAAACCCCTGGCTGCAAAATCAAGGGCCTCCTCCCATGCGGCCTGCCGGAAGGGTTCATCCCTGTTTTCACGGATCAGGGGATGGGCAAGACGTTCCGGATGGCGGTAAAAATCAAAGCCAAACCGGCCCTTGACACACAGGTCCCCGTTATTCGGCGGCTGACCGGGATCGGCCTTTACCTCAAGCAGCACATCCTGTTTGACATGCAGATCGACATTGCATCCGGTCCCACAGTAAGTACAGACGCTACGGACGGTTTCAGCCTCTCCGGGCAGCAACGGCACTGTCAGCGATTTTTTTGTAAGGGCGCCAGTGGGACAGGAGTCGACACAGGCCCCGCAGGAAACGCAATTATCATTAAGATTGATTGTAATCTCGCTTAGTTTGCCGTTATCTTCCTTATAATCCAGCTCAAGGGCATCGAACTCACAGCTCCGTTCACACCGATGACATATTATGCATCTGTTGGGATCAGCAGTAATAAAATGATGGTCTGTATTAACAGGCGCGATGAGGCGATCAGGCGATTTTGAGGCATCTACCTTATGGTCTCTGCACATTTCACGGTATGTGCATTTGGAAAGGCCCAGACATCCGCATTGCAGACACCGCTTTGCCTCACGTAAGGCCATCTCTTCGGTGAATCCCAGCTCCACCTCGTCAAAATCACCAATGCGCCGCTCCGGAGGACGAACCGGCATGCTTTCGCGCATGCGGATGGAGTAACCGTCGAAATTTCGCATATCAACGTTCTCAAAACGTTTTCCTTTTGAGAAGTTTAACCGGCCGTCTGCCGGCCAGACAACAGGCATGCCCGTGATCTCCAAATGGATTGCTTCTGCGGCCCTGCGGCCCGAGTCCACTGCCTGTATGACAGAGCGGGCCCCGGTAGCCACTTCGCCACCGGCAAAGATACCCTTCACGTTAGTCCTCATTGTGGTGGGACTGACCTTAATGATTTTGCGCGAAGTAAGATTGAGCCTGGCTTCAATTTCGCCAAAATTCTTAAGGGAATCATCTCCCTCCTGGCCAAGTCCTGCTATGACTGTATCGCCGTTCCACACAAGCCGGGACGTCTCCATGACCACAGGATGCCTGATCCCTTTTTCATCAGGTTCACCCAAGACCGTTCTTGCCATTTCCATTTGCAGCCGGCCTTCCTGGCGGGAGAGACCAACGGGCATGGCCATCAGGAAGAATTGGACCCCCTCGTTCTCAGCTTCTTTAACATTCCTCTCCTGGGCAGGCATCTCGACCCGGGACCGGGGATAGATCACCATCACATCCCTGGCCCCCAGCCGTCTTGCACAGCGGGCCGCCTCAACGGCGATTTTGCTACCGCCAATGATCAACACCTTATTGCCCAAATCCGGTATCTTGCCGGCCTTAACCTCACGCAAAAATTTAAGCCCATCCCTGGCCAGTTCGCCACCTTCTATGTTGAGGGACCTCTGCCTGGCCATACCGGTTGCTATAAAAATTGCTTCGAATCTCTGATCCCGCAGATCCTGCAGGGAAAAATCCCTGCCCCAGCGCCTGCCGGTCCTGACATGGACGCCCATATTGATGATGGACATGATCTCGTGGTCCAGGTCTTTTTGAGGCAGCTTGAAGTTGGGAATGGCATAACGCACAAGGCCACCCAGCTTTTCTTCGGCTTCAAAAAGGGTGACTGCATGACCCTGCTTGCGAAGATAGTAAGCTGCAGAAAGCCCGGAAGGGCCGCCGCCGATAATGGCGACATTGTGGCCTGTGGCAGGAGCCAGGGCCTCAGGAACCGGATCCCGGCCTTTTGCATAATCCACTACAAAGCGCTTCAGGTGATTAATGGCTATGGATTCGTCCACCAGCACTCTGCGGCAGCGGGTCTCACAAAAACGTGGGCAGACCCGGCAGACGGTGCCAGGCAAAGGATTTTTTTCCTTAATCAGTCGAAGGGCCGCTCCATACTCGCCCATGGCAATGAAATTCACATATCCCTGTACATTGATCCCGCCGGGACAGGTAAGATTGCACGGGGCCTTGCAGTCGCCATAGTGGTGAGATGCCAATTGCTGAAGACGTTCTTTCCTGTGGGCTTTGAGCTCCGGAGTAGTGGTCACCACCACCATCCCTTCTGCAACCTGCGTCCGGCAGGCGCGGAACCTCTCACCATTCACGCCCACCAAACATAGGAGACAGGGGCGTTTCGAGTCCTCAGCCCCCGGCAGGTGGCAGAGATGTGGAATATTAATCCCGGCATTAGCGGCTGCCTCAAGCACGGTTGTGCCAGAAAGAGCGGCAACGCTCTGTCCGTCAATAGTAAGAAATACTGATATCTTTTCAACAGTATGTCCGGCGTCTTTCATTTTGATTCAGATTAGTACCTTAGTAATTATTTTTGCGTTTTTTCTGGCAGAAAATTCTGAAACACAATCATTTTTTTATCTTCAAACTTTTTTGGTTCCGTCTTGTCCGATTTAGGTATTGTAGTAAGATCTGAATCTGACCATCCTTAGGAACGGGAGATAAATAAGTTGAACAAAAATTAACAGGATTTTTTGTTGTATTCAAGGCGCGAGGAGCGAGCATAACGGGTTATGTGATCGACGAGCAACGAAGAAGACGGCAAAAAAGACATTAATTTGTTCAAGTTATTTATTGTACGTTCCTTAGGAAGCGAACTGTATTCAATCTTACTAAACAGGTCAAGGTGAGTCAAAATGATGATCATAGGACATCGCGGGGCCGCGGCCCTGGAGCCGGAGAATACGTTGCTCTCCATTGAGCGGGCCATGGATATTGGGGTAGATGCAGTCGAGATCGACGTCCATCTCAGCAAAGACAAAGAACTGGTTGTGATACATGACGCGACAGTGGACCGGACCACAGATGGAACAGGCCCGGTCAGCAGTTATACCGTGCAGGAAATCAAGAAGCTGGACGCAGGCAAAGGTGAGGCAATACCCACGCTCCAGGAAGTCATCGACTTGATTGACAAACGGGTGATGCTGGTCATTGAATTGAAGGAAGAGGGGACGGAAAGGTCGGTTGTCGACCTTATAATAAGGAACAACTTGTTCGATAAAGCCTGCGTAATCTCATTCTGGCACAGGCTCGTAAAGACTGTAAAAGAGATGGACGACCGCATCAAGACAGGCGTGCTGCTTGTGGGATCTCCTGTGGACGCATGTATTGCCACCCAGGCATCGGCAGACGCACTGGTGATGAAATACACTTTTGTAGATAAGGAATTTGTTAAAATAGTCCACAAGAAAGGCCTCAAGGTGTTTACCTGGAATATTGATAACGAGGATCTCCTGAAGCCTTATGTTGATATGGGCGTAGATGCTATCGGGAGCAATGACCCTAGGGTCCTGGTTAAGTATTTCAGGTAACTATGCCATACACTGTTATAAATTGCATTCAAGCAAGTCATTCTGGTCTCAGTCGTCAAGAAAGATATCTTGGCGATTTAAACCTATGGTGATGACATGATGAATCCGTTCCCTAAATCCCACAAGTACTTATGGATCAGGGGAAGAGGAAAGCAATATCCCGACGCTTAACCGTTCATGGGTCCAGAGGTTCAGGGTTCACCGAAAAGCTGAGCCGTTGATTAGTGAATTATGGAGGTAATTCGCAAGAACAATCAACAATCATCAATCGTCAATCCAATGAGGCATGCCGCTATGACAGCAATTCGCCAAATCAACGTCAATTAAACTATTAAACTAACTCCGTTACGTCTCACGTCCCCTACGTCTCATCGGCGGGATTATCCTGAAAATGATAAAAAACATCCTGGTCAAGGCAGCCACCGCTCCCTTCTCATTGATAAGTGCCACGTATTGAAAATGTTCACTTGTTGCCGGTTGTTGAGTTTCGCTCCAATAGCCAGCATTAGGTCTTGATAAATCGATACTCACGGTATATATTTTAAATATGTCAATAGCTGAAGCAAAACTTTTCAAGAATGGTCGATCACAGGCAGTTAGACTGCCGAAGGATTTCCGTATGAGCGGCAAGTCCTGCTATGTAAAACGCTTTGGTGCCGGCGTACTCCTGGTTCCCAAGGACCGTGCATGGTCCATGCTCGAGGAATCGCTGAACGAATTCACTGAAGATTTCATGAACGAAAGAGACCAGGGCGAGTATGAGAAAAGAGAGTCCTTCCGCTGATGCGTTACATGCTCGACACCAATATCTGTATCTACGTCATCAATCGCAAGCCCCAAAGAACAATTGAGCGTTTCAAAAGACATCCCGTCGGGTCGATAGTTATCTCCAGCATTACCATGGCTGAACTCAAGTATGGAGCATATGCCAGCTCCAGCCCGGAGAAGAACCTTGGGGCACTGGCAAAGTTTACGTCCCCCATTGAGGTCCTTGACTATGGGGAGGTTGAAACCGACTACTATGGTCGGCTGCGCGCCTTCCTCAGGTCACGCGGCAAACTCATTGGCCCCAATGACATGCACATTGCTGCACACGCTCTGAGTACTGGTTGCATTCTGGTCACAAACAACCTCAAGGAGTTCAAGCGTGTCCCCGATCTCAAAACAGAGAATTGGGCCTAACCAGCCAGAGGAAGCTTCTTCAAACAGTTACTTAGGAACGTACAATAAATAACTTGAACAAATTAATGTCTTTTTTGCCGTCTTCTTCG
>JAGGRV010000051.1 GCA_021159445.1 Deltaproteobacteria bacterium
GGCTGATGGGTCTGACTGAAGACCAGACAAAGAGATATCCCCAATTGCATTTGTGTTCTTACCGTTTGAATATAGATATCCTTGGACCTTGTATCCATTCACGTCCCTCAGGTATCCACCTTCACCCATATTAAACTGACCCGCTCTGGTATAATAGGTGGAACCATCGGAATTATTAACCATGAAAAAGCCTTCCCCATCTATTGCAAGATCGGTAGCACTCTGTGTGCTGGCAAAAGAACCCTGCCCGAATAGCGTAGGAACCGCTGTTACCCCTACACCACGTCCTACCTGCATTGAGCTTCCAGAAATACTCTGGCTTAAGATGTCGCCAAAGACCGTGCCCCCCGCCTTAAAACCTACTGTATTGACATTTGCTATATTATTCCCAATGACATCCATTTGTTTGCCACTGGCATTCAAGCCCGAGATCCCTGACCATAATGAACTTGACATTTTTCATTACCCCCTTATTATTTTTATTACCCTGTTACCTAAATAGAGCAACTAGCCTTTAGCTATTAGCTATTAGTTTAATGATTATCGGTCTGCCGCCCTGACAAGCAGGATGTTTTGCTATTACAAACTTTCACCCGTTTGGTGTTATTTTTAATTAACGTAATGCCTTAATCTTTCAAAGCTAAACCGCTAATGGCTAACAGCTAATCGCTTAATTTAGGTGTTAACCTTCCAGATCATTAACGGAAAATACATCTCCAAAAGCGATATCCTGTCCATTAATGGAGAGATAGGAGGAGCCATTCTTAAAGGCGACCCCTGTTACTATTCCTGTTATCATTGTATCAACGTTGACTTCCTCACCGTTATCATCGACTGCGGACACATCGAAGGTGTAATTGCCCCCTGAAACACCATTGCAGTCCCACGTAACTGAATTCATGCCTTCTTTTTGATTTCCGAATTCAAGGGTATTTACCAGATTCCCAGCCTCATCATAAATCTCAATGCTGACTTTCTTGGCATCCGCCGACAAACTATAAGTCAGATCAGTAAATTCACCTTCTGCTTTGATGACATCACCTTTTGCCATAACCTCTCTACCAATCAGATTTAGCGATTGGGCATTATTTACCGAGGCCTGATAAAGATTCATAGTTTCCAACTGAGCATTTATATCGCCAAGTCGCTCAAGACTGGAGAATTGAGCAAGCTGGGCCGCGAAATCTGTTCCATCCATAGGATTGAGAGGATCCTGATTCTGGATCTGGGCCAGCAACATCTTAAAAAAATCGTCTTTACCTATCGTATTTCCTTGAATAACATTCTGCGAATTACCAGCAACTGCTCCTATAACAGTCATTTCTTGCCCCCTTGTAAATTTATAAATCAAGCAAATACACTAATAGATCCATCTGTTTGCAGACCTGATTCCTTTTCCTCTAGCATTGATGAATTATGACTCAAAAAATCTTGTTCGCCCCTCTGATCCTCTCCATTCTCTCCCCCATTTCTACCTTCTTTAAATAGATAACCATTCGGTCCGAATCCATAATTAGTGTTGCCTGATTTTTCCTGAAGAAATACATTAACATTATCTACAATTAGTCCCTGGCTATGAAGAGAGTTCTTTAGTTGTTCCACATTCAGTTGCAATACATGCCTGACTTTATCATTTTCCACCTGTAGGATAACCTGAATTTTATTATCATTGAGGACTATGTCCATATGTAGTGTACCTAAATGAGGTGGATGCAATGCGATCTTCACCCTTCCTCCCCCATTCGACAATTTTTCCCCTGCACCCTCTACGATCTGTTTGATCAATATCCGGGGTTTAATATCGCCTTCATTCACGTCCACCGGTACATTACTTATATGAGAAATGTTATGCTGAGGTTTCCCACCGGAAAAACTTTCATTGATTAAATTATCTAATGGCCGAATTCCTTTATGGAAAGTCTCTGTTCTACGATCACTCAATTCTTCCGTTCCGACTTCTTTTAAACTTTTCTCTATCTCTGCTTCATTCTCATTATGCCCAACAGCCACCGGGGTGCATCTGAAATTCTTCTTTTCACCTTGACTCTTTGCAGAAATAGAAGAGGTGGCGCCTTTTTTATTTATTTCTGTGCCGCTCAATTTTCCGCTAGCAGTCTCTCTCTCAAGACTTGATCTATTTTTTAGTACCACCAACCTTGGTGACTCCGTGCCAATAACCCCCTTTGCACGCAAATCCCCATTAACTACAGGAGATGATCCCCCCTCGTTTTCACCTCCCATATTAGACAAACCCTTAATAACCCCCTTTCCTCCAATAACAGTAGGCTCCTTGATTTTCACATTTGACGGCCCTGAATCCTCCCTGATCGCATATACAATCTTTTTAATCTCTCTCTCATTAAAACCACAGCCCTTTAAAAAATTTGTAATTGCCTCCCTGTCGGACCGATGAATACCCGCTCCCCCATCTTTACCACCTTCCTTACTACACAAACCCTTAATAACCCCCTTTCCTCCAATAACAGTAGGCTCCTTGATTTTCACATTTGACGGCCCTGAATCCTCCCTGATCGCATATACAATCTTTTTAATCTCTCTCTCATTAAAACCACAGCCCTTTAAAAAATTTGTAATTGCCTCCCTGTCGGACCGATGAATACCCGCTCCCCCATCTTTACCACCTTCCTTACTACACAAACCCTTCTGCAAAGATACAATACCTTCCTCAAGGGCCTTTCCGTTATGTTTCCCAATAAATGACATATTTCCCCTTAGCACATTTAAAAATGCCATCGGACCTTCTATTAATCCAAGCTGAAACCGTCTCTTTTCGATGTTGCCCTTTTGCAGACTTCCAGATATGCCCAAAAGACCGGTGCCAGGTTTTAAACTCAGCAAATTAGATCGTATCATATCGATCCCATATCCAGTTCCTCTGCCAATAGGGTGATTCAATAAACATGCACATTTTTACCTTTGGAGTAGCATCTAGTGTAGTAAAAGCAAAAGGCATGCCCGCCCCTGGACTTTAAAAAATATATTTAATATCAGGGAATTAGGAAAATAATAATGGGAGGGGGAATTAAGATGAGGCAAATATTGCCTATCGACTTAAAAAAATTGGCTCCTTTTCACCTCGCTGAAGATCTATTTACTCTTTTTAGAAAAGCGATCAATACTGGTTATTTCTTTGGTTATGTCTACACCTTTTTGTGGATCTACATATCCCCATATCGCTCCAGCCTTCTTGGTGCTCATATTCATAATTATAGCTGCAGCTGTTTTCTTGTCCAATTTTTCCAGCATAGCACTTGCTTGGGCAGGAGGAGTAGATTCATAAACTTTTGCTAAATTTTTATATCTTTCATCACGTATCTCTTTAATCTGTTCAAGGAATCCAGTTAATTTCTCTTGCACTATACGCAGTTCAGCAAATTTCGACAATATTTCATCTTTCAGTGAATTAAGCCTCTTTTCTTCAGACTTCAAAAAAATTTCCCGATCCTGGAGTTCCTTTTGTTCCTCCAATAGTGAAGAAACAAGCTCTCTTTTCTTTAATGAACTGTCTCCATATATATTCTTATCAGAAAAATTCTTATTATCCACTGCTGGAGAATTCGCTGACGCCTGCTCTACGGACAGAAAATGATCAACGGCTCCTGAACTTTTTATTGTTCCCAGGACCGTAACAATCTTCGCAAAAAAGATAAATAATATAAGAATTTCACACGCAATTATCAATTTTTTCAATTTTCATGTTCCTTGCGTATCTGGAAGTTGCCAACTCATCCAATTCTTTTCGTTCTTTACTAATTAAATATATCCTATATTCTTCTAACTTTTTTTCTCTGACCATTTCTAGAATTTTTCTCTTCTTTATAACATTAAGAAGTTCCAATCTCTTCTCTTCCAATTCCCTTACAATTCCAGAGACGATCTCTTCATGATATTTTTCCTTATGCTTTATATAATTTATATATAAAAAATAAGCTGAAATATCTGCAGCACACAATTTGGCCTCTTCCATACCGTTTAACCTGGAGACCAAATCCAACCCCTCTTTTTTCAACTTTTTCAATATTTCTTTTTCACAATCAAGTCGCCTCTTTATATCCGCAAATTCAGAGGCAACCTTCTCCTCTAACTGTTTTATATAATCCAAAACTGATTGTAATCTAAAATTAAACATATCTGTTAACTACTCAGGTTGTCAGGTTCACGGCTGAACCCTCTAGTTGAAGAGAGCAAGCAGCTCTTCTTTGGTCTCTTTAAAATCAATCCTTTCATTAATATCCTGTTTTAAAAAACGATTTACTTTATCTATCATTTTAATTGCATAATCTATTTCCTGATTACTCCCTTCTACATAGGCATCTATATTAATTAAATCCTCGGACTTTCTATAGGTTGCCACAATATTTAAAAGATCATTTGCCTTTTTTCTATGCTCCTCATCTACAAGGTCAACCATGACCCTGCTAATAGAATTCAGAACATCTATTGCAGGATAGTGATTTTTTGCAGCCAGATCACGAGAAAGGGTTATGTGACCATCCAAAATCGCCCGTGACATATCTGCAACTGGTTCATTAAAATCATCACCTTCCACTAATACTGTGTAAAGACCTGTAATGCTGCCTTTGTTTTCTATATTTCCTGCTCTCTCCAACAGCTTTGGCATCAGACTGAAAACTGAAGGCGTATAGCCCTTTGTAGTTGGGGGCTCCCCAAGAAAAAGACCAATTTCTCTTTGGGCCATGGCAAATCTAGTCAGCGAATCGATCATAAGAAGGACATCCATACCCTGATCCCTAAAATATTCTGATATAGATGTTGCTAAATAGGCCGCCCTCATCCTAAGCAAGGGATGACTATCTGACGTTGCCACTATAAGCACAGATCTGGTCAGCCCCTCTTCACCAAGATTATTTTCGATGAATTCACGAACCTCTCTTCCTCTTTCACCAACGAGTCCGATTACATTAATATCAGCCCTCGTATTTTTGGCAATCATGCCAAGGAGAGAGCTTTTACCTACCCCGGAACCTGAAAATATCCCTATCCTCTGGCCCTTGCCACAACTGAATAATCCATTTATTGCTCTAATTCCCAAATCTACTGGTTCCCTTATTCTACCTCTTTTAAGAGGGTTGATGGGATCTACATAAATCGGATATTCGTCCTCTGATCCTAAAACTCCTTTATCGTCAATAGGATTGCCCAAACCATCTATGACTCTTCCTAGAAGACTGTGGCCAACTTTTACACCTGCCCTTTCACCTGAGGAGACAATTTTACACCCTGGGCCCACATCCTCTAGGCCTTCGAGAGGCATTAAAAGGACCTTACCTTTTCTGAACCCCACAACCTCCGCGCTAATCGGTACGATATCACCATTTGGATAAATTTGGCACATTTTACCTATGGAACTCCCAGGATCATGGCCCTCCACTAAAAGGCCGATAACCTCGCTCACCTTCCCATAGACCTTAATGGGATCTATCTCCTTTATTATCCTGTGATACCTTTCAAAATCATACATATTCACTGAACCACGTCACTTGCCAAAGGGACTGGATATAGAAATTCCCATACTATCAACCCAAGTTGAGCGATTAGCTGTTAGCCATTAGCGTTTAGCTTTGAAAAATCAAGGCATTACGTTAATTAGAAACAACACCCAACGAGTGAAGGTTTGTAATAGCAAAACATCCTGTAATCATTAGACTAATAGCTAACCGCTAAAGGCTAATCGCTCAATTTAGCTTTAATTTTATCTAACTGATGATCTAACGTGGCATCTATTTCCTCTGAATGTGTCTCTATCACAGCCCCTCCTCGTCCAATTTTTTCATCCTCTTCAATGAGTGTATTTTTTATGTCACAAAATTTACTAAGAAAATCGGGGCTTGCCTCCATTATATAATGGTAATCTTTGGGATTCAGCCTGATCTTGACACCTTCTTTGTCACACACATTTTTTACTGTATCTCTAAGTACAGATACTATAATCTCTCTACTGGTATCTACTTCTCTATGTATAACTTTTTTAGCTATCAAAAAAATGAGGTCGGTTATCTCTTTTTCAGAATTCTCAAAAAATTTGTCTTTCAAGATTTTTAAATCTTTAATGAGTTTTGCAACCGATTCTATTGCCATAGATAATTTTTTCTTTTCTTGTTTTCTACCTTCTCTCACTCCTTCTGAGAAGGCTTTATCATACACCTCCTTTTTTATAATCTCTATTTTTTCTTCTATCTCCCTTGTTTTTGCTACAATCTCAGCTCTAACATTGCCCTTGTTTTTATAGATATCCTCTTCTTTCTCTTTCGTCTGAAAGTTTATTTTGATGAACTTTGGCTGCAGTTTTTCTTTCGAATCTATCAGCTTAATGTATTGTGCTTTTATAACCCTATTAGACAAATTCATCTTTTTCATTGTCCCTTGCAATTGTTATTTTACCTTCAGATTCTAATCTCTTTGCAGTCTCGATAATCTTTTTCTGAGCTTCTTCAACTTCGGATAGTCTTATGGGAGGCATAAGTTCTATGTCTTCCTTAAGCATTTCAGCCGCACGACTTGACATATTCCCAAAAATCTTATCTTTCATCTCCTGCTCAGCCACCTTTAGAGAACGGATCAAATCTTCTTTGTTTATTTCCTTTATCAACTCCCTAATATCTTTATCACTTAATTTTAAAATATCATCAAAAGTAAACATAAGATTCCTAATCTCAGATGCTAAATCCGAATTTACTTCCTCAACCGAATCAAGAATTTCATTTTCACTCGACCGATTCATATTATTCAAAATTTCTGCCATCATAGAAACCCCGCCGACCTGTTGCTCGTTCGTCTCCTCAAAATTTAGCTCTGAATCAAGCGTCCTGGCCATCTCTTCTATAAACTCATACGAAACGTCTTTGAGGGTAATCATCCTATTTACAATTTCATTTCGCCTGTCAGGAGGAAGATTTTCCAAAATCTCTGCGGCCTGTTCCGGTCTCAAAATTGCCAACATAAGGGCTATTGTCTGGGGATGCTCTATCTTTGTAAAATCCAACAAGACCTTAGGGTCAATATCTCTCAACTTCTCAATAATCGAGTTATCCGGGGCTCTAGAACTTTCCTCTTCGATCATACTTAAGACATCTTTTGCTTTATCATCCCCTAAGGCCTTTTTGATTATATTTTTAATGGCATTATCATCAACGGATACAATCCTCTTTCCTTTTTGTTTGGCAAGTGTGCAAAAATCTCCGGCAACACACTCTATGTCTTTATCAGATATTTCGCTTAAGAGACTCATACATCTTCCGACATGCTTAATTTCAGATGAGCTGAAATTTTTCATTACCTCTGCTGCCTGTTCTTCTTCCAACGATAAAAGCAATATCGCTGCCTTTTCTTCGTTTGTCATATTTTACAATCACCTCATTACTTAAATTGAGCGATTAGCCATTAGGGTTTAGCTTTGAAAAATCAAGATATTATCAAAACATCCTGCTTGTCAGGGCGGCAGACCGATAATCATTAAGCTAACTGCTAAAGGCTAACCGCTTAATTTAGATGTAATCATTAAACTAATAGCTAACCGCTAATCGCTCAACAGGTTATTACTTAAGCCAATTTCTCAATAATTCCGCAAACTGCTGGGCATCCTGGCTCGCTAGCTTCTTTACGACTTCTACCTCATTAAGGCCTCTATCCATCGCTCTTCCCGGACCTAACAACATATGACTGTTCTCTAATGGTAATTCAGGTGTGACAACTTCTTGATCCCCCCCCCATTTCAAAAGCAGCCTAACTAAAGGACGTAAAATAAAAAATACAACGAATATCAGAGCAATTAAAGAAATGAAATATTTCATAAATGGCATCAAGAAAATCAATCCATTCCCGCCCAAATTCCCTTCATTAGATCCCGTTTCAAATTCAATTTTTTTGAAAGGAATACTGGTCACTACTATCTGATCGCCCCTGTCGGCATTAAAACCAACCGAATTCTTTACAATATCTTCCAAAGACTTCATTTCCTTTTTCGATCTTGGCTGAAATTCCTCAAGGCCTTTATTGTCTTTATGATAGATACCATCTACCAACACAGCCACAGACAATCTATCTATTTTACCCACAGGCATCACTGTCTTACTAACAACCCGGTTTATTTCATAATTAATTGTTTCATCTTTTTCTTCTTGCTCGGCATTATATGAATCATTAGTTTCTTTCTTGATGGGGCTAACGGTACTCTCGCCAGCTTTGATAGGGGCATATGATATTTTGGTTTTACGATGTAAACTTCTTGGTACTGGTTCTTCAGAATCATAGACTTCCTCTGTTTTTTCTATAGATGTAAAATCGAGGCTTGCAGATACCCTGGCAACAGCATTTCCTCTGCCTACTACTCTTTCCAATATGGTTCGGATTTTGTTGGCCAAGTTTTCTTCTATGCTTTTCTGATATTCTCTTTGTGAATCTGTTATCTTGGAGGATTTAGACTCGGACTGTACTTTTGATAAAATATTTCCACGACTATCAAGTATTGTTATTTCTTCCGGTTGAAGTCCTTCAACACTCCTTGCCACAAGGTGAGCTATTCCTTCTACTTGAGATGTTTGTAATCTTCTACTTGGTTTCAATTTTATAATAACCGAGGCTGTTGGTTTCTCCTGCTCGTTTACAAAAAGAGACTTCTCGGGCGTCACGATATGCACCCTACTGTATTGAACTTCGTCCAAACTAGTTATAGTGCGCGATAACTCTCCTTGAAGTGCCCTTTGATAATTTAGTCGCTGCACAAATTCCGTAGCACCAAAATTCTTCCTATCGAATATTTCAAAACCCACTCCTCCACCTTGAGGTAATCCCAAAGATGCCAAATCGAGCCTTAATTCAGAAACACGCTCAGACGAAACTAATATAGAATCGCCTGCAGAACCTACTTTGTAAGAAATCCCCTTCTCCTTTAATCTGGCTATAATATTTTCTGTATCCTCAGCAGAAAGATTAGAAAAAAGCGCTCTATACTCATCCTGATTAACAAAACTGATAAATATCCCTATACTGATCAAACTGACAGCAGCAACAATAATAATGGATAATTTCTTCGAAGGAGTTAAGGCCTTAAAAGCTTTCCATAATTGAGAAAAAAATTGAAACAAAGAATCCATATCCTTTTATACCTGCATCCGCATAACTTCCTGATAAGCCTCCAATATCTTATTCCTTACTTGCATCATTGTTCTGAAAGAAATGCTTGCTTTTTCCAATGCAATCATTGCTCCATGAATACTTCCCGAATCTTCCAACTCCACCTTTGAAATAGCATTATCGGCATCTAGTTGAAGCTCATTGATTTCTTGGACTTTATTTTTTAAAACATCAGCAAAAGAAACTTTGCCTTTAATAGCCGTATTACTTTCATTTTGAGGACTTGGAGCTAACAAATCTCTCTGAATTAATATATTATTCATATCAAAAGCCTCCATAGATTGGTCAGGTCTGACCCCCTAAGACTTATTTATGCCGTTAATATTTTCCTAATTCTAAAGCCTTGACTGCCATATTCTTCGTTGCATCAAATGCCGTAACGCAAGCTTCATATGCCCTATTCACCATAATCATATCCGACATTTCAACGACTGTATTTATACCCGGCATAGCCACAAAACCTTTCTCATTCGCATCAGGATGATTTGGATCAAAGACCATTTTTATATTTTTTTTGTCTTCCACAACATCTTCCACTTTTACCATTCGCAGAGCATCTGTTAGATCATCGTCAAAATTGCTCTCTAGGGGCTTGGCAGAAAAAACAACTACTTGCCTTTTATATGGACCTCCTTCCGGCGTCCGTGTCGTATTAACATTGGCAAGATTTGATACGATAACATCCATTTTTGCCCTTTGAGCTGCAAGCCCTGATCCGCAAATCCGAAAAGCTGCCAAGAAGTCCATTCTATTTCGCCTCCCTTAGAACACTATCCAAGCCCTTGAATTTCCTTGCCATTAACTCCACAGTAAGATTATACATGAGATTGTTTTCCGCTAGTTTTTCCATTTCATTATCGATTTTGACTGCTTCCTCTGATTTAATTACCTCAAAAGTATGAGATGATTGCTCAGATAAATGTCTTTTGTCAGTTTTGGTCATCGTTACTTCTGTCCCATTATCGATGAAATTTTCCAATTGTTTTTTAAAAACGAGTTCTTTTGGCTTATATCCCGGCGTATCTATATTAGCGATATTTGAGGCTATCACTTTATTCCTCTCCGATCGAAAATCCAGAATTACAGATAACATCTCTATAGTTTTGTTAAATAATATATCCATAATAAGGCATCCTTCATAGCAAACCAAAAGTAGTTTACACTTTGTTCATCATGTGCTTTGGCAGTGAAATTTGAAATTAGAGCTGATTAATCGAATTGTTATTCAGTTTTTATCCAATTTCCAATTTCCAATTTCTAGTTTCAATCTCTATCAATTAATTTTATATTCATTAACTTTGTTACGGATTGTTCGTACACTTATACCTAAAATTTTTGACGCCTTAGTCTTATTTCCTCCTACTTTTTCTAAAGTTTCAAGTATGAATCCCTTCTCCATTTCCTTTAACGTAATATCTCGCGGGGTAAACGCTTTTGATGCTGTTGCCGCTGGTTGTCTATTTTTTAAACTTTCTAGATAGCTGCCTTCAAGATAAAGATGCTCAGGCAAAATCATCTCACCACCTGATATCAATACTGATCTTTCGATCACATTTTCCAACTCTCTCACATTGCCTGGCCATTCCTGACTTTCTAATATGTCTACAACCTCTTTCGATAATGTCGGCTTACTCATCTTGTTAAGCCGGCTATAGTTCTCCAGAAAATATTCGGCAAGAAGAGTAATATCTCCCTTTCTCTCCCTCAGTGGTGGTATCTTGATTGGGATAACACCAAGGCGGTAATAAAGATCATCTCGAAATTTTTTCTCTGCAACGCATTTTTTTAGATCCTTATTTGTCGTAGCAATTATTCTGATATCCAGTGGAACAGAATCTTTCCCTCCTAATCTATAAATTTCAGATTCCTGTATTACCCTGAGGAATTTTGCTTGAAGATGGAAGTCCATTTCACTGATTTCATCCAATAACAAGGTTCCACCGTTCGCCACCTCAAATTTTCCCAACTTCCTTTGGGACGCACCTGTAAATGCTCCTTTTTCATACCCAAACATCTCGCTCTCAAGCAAATTGTAAGGAATGGCTGCAGAATTTATCGCGACAAAATGCATATTCGCTCTATTACTATGCTTGTGTATATAGCGGGCAAACAATTCTTTCCCTGTGCCACTTTCTCCCTTTATTAAGATGGTTGATTTGCTTTTGGATACACTTCTCACTAATTCCAATAGATCAAGCATCTTTTTGTCTTTTGTAATAATGGTTTTTCCAGTGATCAAGCATCTTTTTGTCTCACATTCTAGCTCATCTCTCTTTTCTCCATTTTTGACAACCACACTTTTTACAACTGACTCTAGATGTTCTAATGAAAAGGGCTTCATAATAAAATCTGAAGCTCCCTCTTTCATTGCTTCAATTGCAGTATTAACTGTGCCGTAAGCGGTTATAACTATAACAGGCGTCCTGGGAGAAATTTTTTTAATGCCGCGCAGGACCTCCATTCCGCTCATCTTTGGCATTCTCATATCAGTTATAACAACCTTAAATCTATCATCATGAAATTTCTTCAGGGCATCTACACCATCCCCTGAAGTACAAATTTCATACCCACAACTCTCTAGAGACTCAGAAAGGGCCATCCTCATAGATGGTTCGTCATCAACAACTAAAATCGATTCTCTTTTCATTTTTTTATTAGGCTGTAGGCTATAGACTATAGGCTATTAGGGCGTCCTCTGAACCCTTTATTAACGGAAATGTAATATTAAAGAATGTTCCTTTGCCGTTATTGTTTTCTGCATCTATTGAACCACCATGAATATCGACAATATTATGAACAATAACTAGACCAAGACCTGTTCCTCCTTCCCTAGTAGTAAAAAAAGGATCAAATATCTTCTTTATATATTCATGAGGTATTCCAATACCAGTATCTATAAACTTAATTTCTACTTTTGAATCATCAATCCCTCTTTCTTCTTTCTCTTTATCAGAAACTTTTGTTTCGATATGAAGATTTCCCCCTTCCGGCATCGCCTGTAAGGCATTCAGTATAAGATTTAAAAATACCTGCTTCAACAACTCTGCATCACCTTTAATAATAGGATCTACGTTTTCATAGTTTATTGTGAGAATAACATTCTCTTTTTCAATAATCTGCTTGGAAAATTTTAAAACTTCATTTAGCACATCATTGATATTAATCTTCTTCATTGATGACTTTTGCTCCCTTGCAAATAGAAGGAGATTAGATATTTTGTTATTCATATTCCTTACAGAACCTATGATATTAGATGCTCTATCCCTGTTTTTCTCATTCTTTAAATCCTTTTTTAATAAAGAAGCAAAAAGTTCTATACTCCCCAAAGGATTTCTTATTTCATGGGCGATGTTTGCTGCCATTTCACCCATTGCAGCGAATTTTTCTGTCCTCTTTTCCATTTCTTCCAATTTTTCGAGCCTTGTGACATCACAAAGGACAATAACTACCCCTATTCCTTCCCCATCTTTTGTCTTAACAGGAGATCTAAAGACTTCTAGCGTCCTTCCTCTTAGCCTGATTTTCTTGCTCAATCCCCCGATAGCAAGACCAAAATCCCTTGTTGAATCATAGGAAGAACTGGCGTCGAAGAGCGATTCAGCGTTTTTTCCCCTGGCATCCTCGTAAGAAAAACCCGTAAATACCTCGGCGTAATGATTCATCATTGTTACATTTCCACGCATATTTGCTACAACTATACCGGTCGTGAGACTCTTAAGAATATTTTGAAGATAATTCTTTGCCTCATCTTTCTCTGCTAAAGCCCTTTTCAATTCTACATTTTTATATTCTAATTCTTTGTTTATATTTTCAAATTTCTCCTGTAAACTAGTAAATGCCTCCTGCAACTTGACTGTTGACTGACTAAAATCCTCAAAAGCTCGCTGTAAAAAAATAGTGCCCGATTGGTGTTCAGTGCTATTAGACGGTTTATTCATGAGTTGCCGATATATACTTCATACCTAAATTGAGCGATTAGCCTTTAGCGGTTAGCTATTAGTTTAATGATTATAGGATGTTTTGCTATTACAAACTTTCACCGATTGGTATTATTTCTAATTAACGTAATGCCTTAATTTTTCAAAGCTAAACGCTAATGGCTAACAGCTAATCGCTCAACCCTAGGTATCCAATTTCCAATTTCTAGTTTCCAGTTTCAGCATTAAGTCCCGCTAAATATTTACCGTGCTTCTCAATCCAGCTTTTATCATATATACAATAATCAACTAGATTCGACCAAAATTCATCCTCGCCCTCTCCTTTCAACGAGCTAAATAATTTCTCAGCCATAGGACCATTGCCCAAATTCATGTATCCCCGGCCTATATTAAAAATAGCCCATGGCCTTTTTTGTGCACCTTCGCGAACATGATCCAACGACTGTTTATACATCGAGATTGCCGGTTGATATCTACCCTCATTGTAAAAATAATCGCCTAGCCCTTCATAAGAATCTGCAATCACTGGAATAGAACATTTTTGATGTTTGCCCTTACATGTCTTTACAGCCCTCTTATAGTTTATAAATGCAGATGGATATAAACCCATCTCTCTTAAAGAATCTGCATAATCTCTATAGACATCTGCGATATCCTCAACATCTTCACCAGAACCCAGAACTTCTGAATAAAAACAAGCCGCTTTCTCAAAAAGTCCCCTTCTATAGTAAATATCCCCCAATAACTTCTTGGCGTTTATCAATATTTTTTTATCCATACGTGATTGTTTTTTAAGCAGCCTTTTTAATTCCTTCTCTGCACCATCATAATGGCCCCTGTCATATTCGATTTTTGCTATATTAAGTAAAAGTTCGTCTCTTTTCTCATGTTCCTTAAACAGATCAATCATTTTCCTAAAGTCTTCAAGCGCGCAGGTTAATAAACCTGTTTTCTTCAAACTGTTTCCGATTTTTAGTAACGTGTCAAAATTACCATACTTAAATAGTCCATACTTATAAGATTTAAAATATAGATTGCAAACAGCAATATAGTCATTTTTTAAATAAGAGTCATTTACCAAATAACTTGCACTTAATATTAGACACTTTTTACTGGCTTCTCCATATCTTTCATAGAAAGATTGGCTCAATAAGGAATGGTAAATATCAAATGATTGCTTGTAAATACCCTCTTTCAACAATGCATAACCTTTCATAAAAGGTATTTTTTCCTTCTTTTTGTTATCCGGGTCCTTTGTTATGATATTATCATATCCAGAAATATATATTGGCACCTTTGTTTTGGAATTTATAGCTCTGATATCCGCCATAATCGGCACTTTTGCTTTGGAATTTACAGCTCTGATATCCGCCATAATTACTGCACTCTCTTGAGCTTCCTTACTTTTAGGATATTTTCTAATCACTAAACTTAACATCTTTAGACCACGAGATAGTTGGTCCGCCCCCACAAGGGAACGAGCAATTTTATAAAGAACATCCTTGGAATATTTTTCTTCGGGAAATAGATTCACAAATGCAAAAAAGGTCTTTAAGGCCTGGTCATATTTTTCTGTTTGGAGATAAAATGATCCTAACTGAAAGATATTATTTTTTGAGATTTTCTCCAAAGCAGGCCATTTCTTCAACGCATTCCCGTACCAAATATTAGCGTCATCAAATTGACGTATCTGGGAATAGCAATCTCCTATACTAAAATATGCATCCTTGACATGCTCATCATCCGGAAATCTCTTTATGTATTCTTTAAATCCCTCAATTGCCCTATCAAACTTTCCCATTCGGTAACACATCTTACCAATCATAAACATAGCTTCAGGAATGTACTCTGATTCAGGATATCTCGAATAAAAATATTTAAATTCTGCTAATGCCTCTTGATAAAGATTCAAATACTCATAACTTTTCGCAAGCCTATAGATAGTTATTAAGGCATCTCCTTTTTTTAAATTAGGATAGTCGCGGATGAGATTTCTATATTGATCTATGGCCTTCAACAAATACTTTTTATTATCCCTTTTCGTCCCAAGAAAATAATAAGAATCAGCTATATGCCTTAATATGGATTCTTTTTTCACACATTTGAAATC
Source organism: Deltaproteobacteria bacterium (assembly GCA_021159445.1). Lineage (GTDB taxonomy): Bacteria > Desulfobacterota > Dissulfuribacteria > Dissulfuribacterales > UBA3076 > UBA3076. The sequence goes on from JAGGRV010000051.1 coordinate 15,223, forward strand.
TTTGCGTCGGATTATTTGCTCTAATTTACTCAAAGCATCTTCATAACTTCCAGACTTAAAATCCCTCATGGCAGCATTATATAAAGATGCCTCTCCGCATTTCTTATCCACTATTTGAGGACCTGCTCGATCCCTTGAAACCGTTTCCTCTAGTGGTAGTGGTATATTTTTTTTTGCATTCAATGAATCAGCCTTTTTCGAGATCGAAACATGCCTATTTTCAGGATCAATAGTAGGGGGATCAGGTTCTCGTATTAGAAAATCCTTAATTACTCCCTTCTCTTTTAAGCTCCGCCCGGCATCCAATGCCTCCTGTTTACTTTTATATCTACCTGCCAGTACGCAGTGCCACTCTTCATTTTTAAAAATTACACTTTTACAAAAAAGCTTAAGATCTTGTGCCTTCAGCGAATCTATCATCGCGTTGGCGTTATTAAGATTTTTATATGCGGCTATTTGAACACTGTAAAACGTATCTCCCACCTTTTCCCCGGAACTCTTTGCACAGGGAATAAAAGTGAGCAATGTCATCAAAGCAATAACGACAGGGAATTTATCATGTAAAATCTCTAAGTTAAACAGGATCATTTTTACCATCAGTCATGAGAATAGCTTTTACAAATATACTGTCCAATATTGAAGCAATTTATATACCAATTGCCAACACAATCCCGTACAGCTAATAATCGCAGATATAGACTGTATTGTTGATAAGGGTTCAGGGGTTCAGGGTTCAGGGTTCAGGGTTCAGGGTTCAATTACATTAATGTTTTAGTCAATTATTTGACGAATTTCTAATCTCTCAATCAAGACCCGTGTCTCAAACCTGAGAGTTATATGAAGACTTATAAAGAGTATCGGCCACCGATAGAGGTCTTTGATGCCCAACAATGCAGTCCGAGAGGAAATGGGCATGAGGCTGAGAGGTCTGGCATAAAAAATGCGACATGTTCATCTTTCAAAACGACTTAACGCTTATAAGGAGTAAGATTCTATGGAATCTATTAATGAACAGACACAAGTTGAACTCAAATCAGGGACCAGATTAGATATTTGTTTTGTCTGTGGCAACAAGGCAATAAACACCAATGGTCATGTAAAGGATTTGTCAGATGAGACAATAGTCATTGAGTTTGAAGTAGACGACAAAGAAATGATACCTCCGGTTGGTACAGACATTTATGTTTTAGAAAACAGTATATGCTATAATATTACTGAATCAAAAAATTTCCCGGAAGTTAAAGCCACCAAAGTCCATCGCAGAAAGCATATAAGAGTAGATAATATATTGAAAGTTGATTACAAAAAGATTTCGCAAGATAATTATATAAAATACAAGGATAAACCAATAATTATATACAAAAACATATTCGGTGAACCTTTTAAGACGCCTGAAGTTGAAGAAGTTAATCTAAAATTACTTTATGAACTTATATATCAAACAAATCTAAAAATGGATCGAATTTTGGATATATTGGAAGACGGACGTACTGAAAAATACGCAGTTAGCGAAAATGAAAATGTAAATATCAGTGGGGCAGGAATAAGATTTGTTGCGGATCAGGCCTTTTCAATGGGTGATATCATTGCCCTTAGGATTTTCTTGCCCTTAGCTACCCAAACCCGGATAAATGTCCTTGGAGAAGTAAGAAAGGTCATAGAGTCAGAGAGAAAAGGCAAATATTTTATTGCTGTCAAATTTGTAGAATTATCAGAAGACGATCGAGAAATGATTATCAAGTATGTGTTTAAAAGGCAGAGGGAAATTCTTCGACTTACTTCAGATAATACTGAAAAGATCTGATTCTGAACCTTTGAACCCCTGAACCTTATTTCACACCACCCATACAGACATCAGCAACAAAAGCCCCATGATCTGTTTCAAAGGGAATAATGATACTTGGGCCACCCATGACATGGGAAACCGAGTGACCCTTGCCTGCGACTACAGTGGGGATGGCAGCGGAAATACTCAAGCCGAGCGATTCCAGCTTCTTTCTGGCCGCGCCTGAGACCATATTTGTGATTTCACCAACGGCATCCTTAATATCACCATTGATCTCCTTGATCTCTTCACCCAACATATTTGATACAATTTTCAATATACATTCTGAGGAAAAGCTTAGGGCCATTGAACCGGCTGCCGCCCCTGTAAAACCTATTATCCCGGAGACATCACCCTTGGCCAAATCATCCTTTTTGAGATAGGGCTTGCCCGGCCTCGGTTCAACAAAGGCCATGGTCTTTAAGACATCCATTGTCGCCTCTAAAAACGGGTTGATAAATCTGACGTCCATTATCATGCACTCCTTTATAGGCTGAAGGCTGAAGGTTACAAAAACTAACAGCCTACAGCCTATCCACCTAAGTTCTCTATAATCTTTTCGATTTTTTCATTCAGGACCTCGGCAGTAAAAGGCTTTACAATATAGTTACTGACACCCGCCTTGACCGCCTCTAAAACGTTATCCTTGAGGGACTCTGCCGTAACCATTAGAAACGGTAAGCTGCTCAATTCACTATCCGCCCTTACGGCCTTCAAAAGCTCAATGCCGGTCATATTAGGCATATTCCAGTCGGAGATGACAAAATCTATCTTTTGCGATCTCAATTCCTTCAAGGCAACTACACCATCTTCGGCTTCGGTAACATTTTGATAGCCACTCTGTCTCAAAAGGTTTTTAATGACCTTTCTCATTGTGGCAAAATCATCAACCACCAGTATTCGCATATTCTTGTCAATGTCCATAACCTACCCTCTTTTGGGAGTTCAAGGTTTACCCCTCACTCAATTCAAACAGACCTTCCGGGTCCAAAATCAATCCTACATTACCATCTCCCAGGATGGCACCGCTGGAAACCCCTTTGATATCTTTCAGACCCTCGCCAAGGCTCTTGATCACTACTTCCTCTTCACCGATAATCTCATCCACCATGACGCACTTGGACCTGTCTTCACCCTCAACTACTGCTATTATAGCTTCCCAGGGATTTTCATGCTCACACTCTATCCCGAAAAATTTATGTAATCTTACCAGAGGCATAAGGTCGCCCATTACATTTATCATTTCACCCCTGCCAACCACATTGTTGTAAGATTTTTGTAAGGGGCGTAGCAGTTGTCTGATAGCGCCGGTAGGGATAATATATTTTTCTTTACCCACCCTCACAGTTATACCGTCAATAATGGCCATGGTAAGGGGGAAAAACGTCATAATATTGGTTCCCTTACCATAAACACTGTTGATTTCTATCTTCCCACACAATTTTTCCACTGCCTGCTTCACCACATCCATCCCGACACCTCTGCCCGAGATATCCGTTACCTCTTTGGCAGTGGAAAGACCTGGATGAAAAATCAACTTATAGATCTCCTGATCTGAAAGGCCTTGCGAACTGTTAATGACTCCATTTTCAATGGCCTTTTTCAGTATCTTGTCCTTATTCAGCCCCCTTCCGTCATCAGATACCTCGATTACAATACTGCCGCCCCTGTGGTAGGCCTTGAGTTGAATCAGACCCTTCTCGGGTTTACCCGATTTTATCCTTTCCTCCCTGGACTCTATGCCATGATCCACTGCATTCCGTATCATGTGCACAAGAGGGTTATATATCTCGTCCACCATATTTTTGTCTATATCCGTATCCTCGCCCTCCATAACCACGCCAATCGGTTTCCCTGCCCCTTTAGAGAGGTCTCTTACCAGACGGGACATCCTCTGAAAGCTCTGTTTGATCGGCACCATCCTCAAGCTGGTGGATGTCTTTTGGAGTTCTGATGTAATACTGGATAGTTGGGAGACGTCCTTAGCCAACTTCCTGTCGGAAATTGATTGAATAATAGAATTCTGTCTGATCATCGATTGAGTAATTACCAACTCACCAACCATATCAATAAGGTCGTCCAGCTTTTTTACATCCACTCTGATTGTGGCGGTATCCATGGCCTGTTTTGACTGTTTTCTCAGGGCCCGAGATACCTGTTTCGAGCTGACTTTACCTTCATTTATCAAGACCTCACCTATCTTCTTCCGGGGGTCTGCCCGCGCAACTTTCAGACCCTCTTCCAAGGATTCCTGCGTTATGGCGCCATCCTCAACCAGTATCTCTCCCAGTTTCCCTGTCTTCTCTGTATCCGGTGTCCCCTGCTCAACGGCCTTTATCCGCTTCCTTAAGGCGGAAATGTCTATCTCCAGGGATTCCGGTGTCCTGCCTTCCATGTCGTCTTTCAATATGATGATCATTGCCTTCAGGGCATCGGTTCCATCCAGGACTATATCTATAACTTGTGAGGTCACGGATATTTCGTCATTTCTTGCTTGGTCCAGAAGGGTCTCCAGGTCATGGGCAACGTCGCGGATCTGTTCCAGATTAAGAAAGGCGGCTACCCCCTTGACAGAGTGAAACGGCCTGAAGATGGCATTGATGTGATCTTTGTTTTCGGGCTCCTGTTCCAGGCTCAATGTATTTACTTCGATCTCATCGATGTATTCCAGGCTCTCAATGATAAAATCCCTCAACAAGGACTCGTCCTGCACCTCGGCTTTTTCAGACGGGTGCGATTCCTCCTGAGAGGCCTCGGTCTCAGTCGCGTCTTTTGTTATGGAATCCCCTGTAAGTGCGGCAAGCGACCCCATAAAACCATTGATATCACCCTCATAACTGCCGGTATTCATAAAAGTGTCACCAATCTCCTGCATCAGGGGGATGCCCTTTTCAAGGATATTAAATCCCGCCTCTTTGTCCTCTATACTATCAAGGACGATTTTTCCCAGAAGACTGCTCAATCCACAGGCCACCATCTTTAGCTGACTTATTTTCAGGGCATCTGCCTCCTTTATTAAGTTATCCAGATTATTAAGAAGCTTGCCCGCAGTCGGTATATCAATTTCCTTGGTCTCCAGGAATAAAAATTCAGAGGCCATGCCGTCAATCAATTTCATCAAAGAATCACATTCCATAATTCACACCATCCTCACTATCTCTTCCGCGACCCGGTCCAACGGTACCACCTTATCTGCCGCACCCAATTTTATCGCCTCTTTCGGCATTCCAAAGACAACGCATGATTTCTCATCCTGTGCAATTGTCTTTGCACCGGCCTGCTTCATCCTTAGGAGCCCTTCCGCCCCATCTGCCCCCATACCGGTGAGTATGGCGCCGATCGAATTAAGGCCTGCATATTGGGCAGTTGACTTAAACAGTACGTCAACCGCGGGGCGCTGATGGTGGACCATTGGACCATCTTTGACCTCAACGTAATACCTGGCACCGCTCCTCCTCAGGATCATGTGGTAATTACCAGGGGCAATCAGTGCAGACCCCGGGTTTACAGAATCGTTATTTCTGGCCTCCTTTACCCTAATTTGACAGATATCATTCAATCTATCTGCAAATGCCGTTGTAAACTTGGCCGGCATGTGTTGCACTGCAACTATCCCCGGTGAATTGGAAGGCATTCTGGACAGGACATTCTTCAGCGCCTCTGTCCCGCCTGTAGAGGCACCTATGGCGATAACCTTATTAGAGGTCTTTGTAAGGGCACTTATCGGCTCAGACCTTACGGAAGCCGGTTGATTACCCGGACCCCTCTTTACCATTCTTACCCTTGATGCGGCCCTGATCTTCTCTGCCAGTTGGTTACTCATATCCCCGACCGTATAAGAACCGCCAGGCTTTGCGATGACTTCCACTGCCCCGATATCCATGGCCTCTAGCGTCAATTTCCCCCCTTTTGGTGTCAAGGAGCTGACCATGATTACCGGCAACGGATAATGTCTCATCAGCTTCTTGAGAAATGTAAGGCCATCCATCTTAGGCATCTCGATATCCAGAGTGATTACATCCGGTTCGAGCTTTACGATCTTATCCCTGGCAACATAGGGGTCAGGAGCCGTTCCCACTACCTCAATATCGGGAAATTTTGAGAGTTCCTCAGTAAATATCTTTCTCACAATAGCGGAATCATCAACGATGAGTACCTTTATTCTTTTCAAGGTTGCGACCCCCTCATTT
>JAGGRV010000468.1 GCA_021159445.1 Deltaproteobacteria bacterium
TTCTAATTCTTTCTAATAAAAAAACATACCGTTGAAATTCCCCAAGTATTTCAATAACTTACAAGGCATTTCTTTCTAATATAAAATCTCTAATAAAATCAATAGTCTAATTTTTGACGCTTGACATTCTCAATACATTCAATAACTTACAAGCCATTTCTTTCTATAGAAAGAATTAAATTACCGTTAATTTCTTAACAACCCTCACCTAAACAATCCAATAATTCCAGATACTTACGCAATCTCTCTCCAAAAGCTCAAAATCCGTTATGAATGAATCCTCATTCATTTCTATCTTTCACACTTTCATCTATGAATGAATCGTCATTCAGTATCCAGTAATTACAACCACTTACACCATACTTTTTCACTTAATCAAGATTACCTGTTAATTCCTTCACAGAGTATTATGCTCACAGAAGCATAGAAACTGGTACTACCAGTTCATCTTTTATTGGAAAAAACGAAAATTGGCTAAAAAACGTCCAATTTCCTTAATAGTTACTAGCACTTACCCCACTCTAATAAAATCAATAACTTACAAGATTTTTATTTCTTTCGTCTCGAATTGTTATAAAAAAAAAAAATGAAAAAAAGTTAGACTTGATATTGACAAATGCCGATACTCTACTATAATAGAGGTATCAAAAACAAATGAAGGGGGTACAAGTTATGTTAGTGAACAAAAAAGCATTGGCACTAAAGGCGGCCATGGGTAATAATGAAAAAGGATATGATCTTGATTATCTTAAGCTAACAGAAAACAGAGCATTTGCAACTGATGGAGCATTGCTCATTGAGATGGCAAACCCTCCACAGGAACTAATTGACGAGTATCCTACTGACAATAGTATGACAGGGGAAAATGCTTATGAGGCATATCTTAGTAAAACTACAATTGATAAAATAGAAAAGAATCTACCGAGGAATCCAAGTCTGCCCATACTTAACAACTTCCTCATATCTAAGTCTAGTTCAGGTGATAAATACCAAATCCATATGACAGACTTAGAGAATACGGTTAATATTACACAACGTATTCCAGAGGTAAGTTATCCTGATACAGATAAAGTTGAACCATTTTACCAAGAAAGGGAGAAAGGTTACTCAGTGGTTCTAAACATTAAGAAATTGAAAAAGCTCATACAGATTATTGAGAAAGTCCAGGATGAGAAACTAGGAATCAAGTTTTACGTTCAAGAAAATCCTGAAAAGCCGATAGTCTTTGAGTTTGAAGAACCTGAGGTTGGTGTTTCTATCCGAGGCATATTAGGAACAATGCGTGAAGGTATGTAACATTAAGCAAAACCTGACAGGGACAGTAAGTGTACTGTCCCTCGTCAAATAAATTTAACACAGGAGGCCAGACAAATGAAACATAATTACACACAAAGTGCCTGGGAAGGTGAAAAGTATAACGGCAATAAGTGGCTATCATCTACAGAAATAGCCAGAGCAATTCGCAAAGACCTTAAGAAAGCATTTCCTAACTGTAAGTTTTCTGTACGCAAAGCGGATTTTGCTGGCGGTAGGAGTATTACGGTATCATTAATGGCCGCTCCATTCAAGGTAATTGAAAAAGTAGAGAGCGAATACGATAAAACATATTACCAGATAAACAATTATTGTCTAGACAAGTACCTTTCATCTGATAGTCGTTTACAGCTCACTCCACAAGCCGTTGACCTGCTGAAGAAAGTTACTGATATCGCACAAGCCTATAACTATTCTAACTGTGATTCACAAATAGACTATTTTGACGTTAATTTCTATTTTCACCTTGAGATTGGACAATGGAACAAGCCATTTAAGGAGGTATGAAAATGAGAACATATCAATTTTATTACATTGTGGATGGAAAAAAGGTATTGTTCAATCTCCCTGAGAATCGTGATTGGGCAGAAGCCGATAATGACCCTGCTTTATCAGTGAACGTTTTAGATGGCCAAGAAGATATCATAATTCTAGAGGATGGAACAGAAGTTGAAATCGTGAACATTCTAGAAGACTAGTCAAATGATAGCTATCAAGGACTTAGCTTTACAGCTAGGCCCTTTTTCTTTTCGCTACGGGAGAAACATAGAACCATCAGGCCAGACACGTGAATTGTAAAAGAAATGTAAAAGACTAAACTTGATCTTGACTTTTACCGATACAGGGATATAATAGAGGCCAGAAAATAAACGAAAGGGGGCACAAGATGAACTGGAGTAAAGCCACAGATGCATCGCTTCTTTTTAGCTATGTTTTCTTGTCTACCAAAGATGAGGAATGGGAAAACGTAGCCAGGGAAGTAGGCAAAAGAGGTCTTCTAGAGACAGGCAAGACCTGTTTGATTAGGGTAATGTCCAATAGTTGGAACATCATTGAGGATGAACTGGAAAAGCAAAAAGGGAGGGAAAAATGAGTATACATTGTTTCCCCCCGTCCTTAACTCGACTATGGAGGCCAGAAGATAAAGGAGGTATAACATGCCAAAGAATCAAAAGGAAAGGTTGTGGTCTATGATGTGGAAGGACCGAGACCTAGCAGAAAAGGTGCTCGGCAAGGATAGCATTGTGCTGAAGATAAGAGAAGAAAGGGGGATAGCAACAGGCAGCCCGTATGAGTTAGACAAGGGTAACGGGGAGGATGCCCTAAAGCTAGAGATGAAGGAGTGGGGAAGATGATATCTTTTCCTGACAAGAAGTATACTATTATCTATGCAGACCCACCTTGGCGTTATAGGAATAAGAATACTGGAGGGTCTCTAGTCTCAGGAGCTGATCATAAGTATAGTACAATGTCCCTTGACGAGATTTGTAACCTTCCTATCCACAAGATAAGGGCTAGTAATTCTGTTCTCTTTTTGTGGGTAACTGTTCCTTTGTTACTAGAAGGGTTTATAGTAATGGATGCATGGGGATTTAAGTATAAAACTATGTTAACTTGGGTAAAGACTAACCGCCTAGGAATGGGCTTTTGGTTTCGGGGGCAAACAGAGCATCTTCTGCTTGGAGTAAGAGGAAAGGTAAAGGCTTTTAGATCGCAAGAGCCTAATGTTATCCAGTGCAGACCAGAAAAGCATTCTAAAAAACCTGATGCATTTAGAGCCTTAATTGAAAGGGCTACGGCTGATATGGGAGGTGAAAGGATAGAGCTTTTTGCTCGGCAAAGAACTCCTGGGTGGGATGTTTGGGGTAATGAGGTATAAGAGAAAAGGAGGACAATATGTTTAAGTTTGAGTTAGGTGAGGCGTTAGAAGAAACCGACACAGGGTTTCAGGGGTTTGTGGTGGCTCGTGCAGAGACTTTTTCAAGTCTTTTTGACCAGAAATGGGTTACGAAGATTTATCTTCTTTATGACATTCCAGAACATTTACCGTTTTCTTCAACCTTTGAGGAGGTAGGGGAAAGAACTTTGAAGTATGGTTGGTACGATGAACGTAATCTTACTAGAGTAGGGAGAAAGATGAGGATAGAATAAGGAGGCATAACATGGCAATAGTCGAAGGCAAAAAGAACTCATGTAAAGGTCAAGTATATCGGGCTAGTGTAAATCACTATGCCACTGACAAGGAGATTGTTTTTACGGTGCGGCTGCGAAAGTTGAAGAAGCTTTCATGTGATGGATGCGAGTTTTGTGGTTGGCTAAATGAAGCTCTTGGGGAAGTAGATGCAGATTGGTCTATAGGAGGAATCTGTAATGTTGAGCATGGGAAGATTTACACTTTGAAGGTGTGTAATGAGAGGAAGGATTGGGAAACAGGAATAGTTGACGATTGGGATTTGTGTGTTGTTGAGGCAGGAGGACAATCATGAGCATGGGAACCTTTAATAAAGGGCTGGATGATGGAGTAATAGGATTTCCACCTAATCCAGAACTATACGAAAATGATAGGGATTATTACGAAGCATATGAATACTATTATTCTTTAAATCACGAACCAGAGTCATCTATACCTGAGCCGTCTAGACCAAGAGAGGAGCAGAAAATATGAAATATGAATTTTGGTTGATAAAGAGATAAAGAAGAAGAGAGGTGTAACATGGCAGATAATGAAGAGCTGGATAAAATAAAGAGGTTAATGTTGTACTTTATTTTTTCAACGCCTGAAGAAGACATTGCGGAAGAGATTGAAGCCAAGTTGAGAGCTAAGGGGGTTTTAGAGCAAACCTGGAAATGTTTTTGTGCCTGCCGTGAGTATGCTAAGGCTTTGATTGATGAAGAATTAAAGAAAGAAATAAAGGCAAAGGGAGGAGGAGATGATAAATATTAAAGAGCCAAAGGGTTTCAAAGGGGAATTGGAGGAGTTAATTAATCGCTATAATATGGAGAAGATGGCTGGTATGCCTGCTTTTCTGTTGGCTGAAATGATTATTAATTTCATTTCGATGGTTGGCCTATCTATCAAGGGGACTCTTCACTGGTATGGTTGTGATGCAACCCAGGAGGATAAGCTATGAGATACGAACGAGTACTGTTTCGGGATGTTCTATGTCTATGCCTGGCCTGGGCGGTTCTTGGAGCTATCCTGTGGGCTGAATACGGGCAGGAGAAATCAGTGTCTGCAAAGGAGGTGAAGATAGTGAAGCAGGTAACACCAGTATATAATGAGGACAGGCTAACAGGCTATGTGTATAAGCATAGCTATAGAATCTCTAAAGAGACTGCCAGAGAGATAGTGCAAGAGGCTATGAAAACTCGATGTCCTATACTCCTGCTAGCTATTATGCAGGTGGAATCATCCTATAATCCCGCTGCAGTATCTAAGGCAGGAGCAAAAGGGCTGGGTCAAATAATGCCTGATAAAAGTCTAAAACAAGCTCATATTGTAAATGATTATAGAGACCTCTTTAATGTGGAAACGAATATTAAGGCCATGGATTATATCTTCAGGAAGAAGCTAGCCAAAGCCCATGGCGATTATAAGCGGGCCATAGGGTATTACTTCGGTAGATACAATGACAAGTATGTGAGTAAGGTTCTTGATGTGTACTTTGATTTGCTAGGAGAGCAGGTAAGGTAGTAAGAATAGAAAAGGAGGAAGACAATGACTAGAGGTAAAGATTCAATGATAGACTTTTTCCAGAATGAGATTGTAAAGATAAACGAAAGCATTAATCTTGTTAATCGAATTGGTAACCTTCCAAATGGAGCAAGGTACTTGTTGCTTTCATCTTTAACTATTGAAGTTAAAAATCTAGAAGATTTAGAAATGCTAAAGGCTTTTCTAGATAAGAAACTAGGCTGGAAGGGGAAAGTAGTGCCACCTATATGGTCTTCTGAAGGTAAAATATATGCTAGTTTCAAGGATGACAAATATGACTTTTCTGTATGGCTATGTATGTCTCCTGAAGATTTTCCTGATAATTTAATACCAGGAGCTAGAGTAGTTGAACTCTTGCCTGAGGTAAATAGACGTTTCAAATATGTACAAGAGGAGGAAAAGTAAATGTCTGACTCTTTATTGGTAGAGTGGTTTAGAGAGGAAAGCAAGAGGGATCGCAAACGTGAATTAGGTTTAGACCCTGATAAGCCTACAAGCTATAAGCCGACCTTTGGCGTGTGCAAGGTGTGTGGTGAATGGAAACGAATGCGGGCAAAGGGTATGTGCGATAAATGTTATCGAGAGGATTACTTCAAGAGGACAGGAAAGAAATTATAAACTTTTATTCCTTGCCTTTTAAGTAATCTTGATGTATAGAGAAAAGAAAACGAAGGGGGTACAAGGTGATTGAGCTAAGCACGTTCCTAATTTGGTTCTGCATAGGTTTTATTGGAATGGGAATTATTTTAAATATAATAGAAAAAAATGTTACACCTGCTACCTTTTCGCTAGTACTTTTAGTGTTTATGCTCATCTTCCTAGGTGTACTTTTATTGAAAATATAGAAAGAAAAATAAGAACGAAGGGGGTGCAAGATGAAGGACTTTGATTATTTCAGTTTTATGGTAGACCTTACCAATGGGTATAAGGAAAACTTTGTAGAAGATTTGTCTGAAGACTTTGAGGAGAGTACAATTTTTCAGGGCTTTACTGTTATAAGCTTGGTATCAGGTTTCCTTGCAAAACATTATAATGAAGTTCCAAAAGAACAAAAGCTAAAACTTTTGAATATTCTTAAAGCTGCTGTTTCAGACCTTATTTTCGTCCTTAAGGAGGCTGACAATGCCTAGAAAATATGATGGAAAAAAGGACAAGAGGCATACTATTCTCTTACTAGGTCCTCCAAAGGCAGGCAAGACAACCCTAGCATGTAACCTTTTTGGTAAAGAGAATACTGTGGTTCTGGCCTATGATGTTGATGGGCTAAAGGTAGTAGACGATGTAGATGCTTTAATCATTGACCCCATGAATGCCTGGGAAGATACGATGGAGGCACTGCGAGTCCTGAAGAAGGAATACTCTAAGAAGACTACTATTGTTGTCAATGATATTACTACATGTGGGATGCTATTTCTTCGTAATGCTCCGCAGTCAAGAGACCCTAGAAGGACTTATGGTGTTGCCATTGACCAGTTGAGACAGTTAGTAGAAAAGTTAAAGTTTGACTTTCCAACTTACCATGTCATCTTTGAAGCAGTTGATATGTACCTTGAGGACGAACAGGAAGCAGTAATCTTTACCTATCCAAATGTAATCGGTCGGTATACATTTGCACAACAATTGCCTGGAATGGTAGACCATGTCTTTTATGTAGTCCCACCAAAGATTAAGAAAACCGTGGATTCAAAAGGCAAGGTTACCAAGGAAGTTGAGAGGGTAATTCTTACACAAACAGACGGTATTAAGCTAGCTGGTAATAGGATAAATGTTGCTGGAAAAGAACCGATACTTGAGCTGACCGAGAAGGTATCTATTGAAGATGGTGTTGATAACATCGCAAGGTTACGGAAGAAGCTTTTAGGAGGATAGGCAAATGGACGGGGGGAAACTAGAGGAAGTAAGAAGGCTTTTGGAAGCTTTAAAGAAAAAGGGGGTGGAAGGTGGTCTACGTAAAAGGACAAAAAAAGTCAAGTCCACTGGTTCTAAGAAACTCAACAGTTAGTCAATGGTTCTCTTGCCAGAAAAAGTTTTATTGGTCGCAAATTAGACGGCTAGTCCCAAGGAATCAGGAAATCATTTCCTATTTGAATGACGGAAGCCTGACACATGAAGGTCTAAAGGTATATCATCATCCATTAAATAGTAGAAAACTACCAGAGGAGAGGCTAGACCTTGCCCTTGAGGAGATTAAGAAACAGGCAAGCCTTTCAGGTGGTGAAACGGATATAGCAGAAAAGCTTTTGCGCGGCTACATGGAGCGGTATCCCAGTGATACCTTCAAGGTGATATCTGTTGAGCAAAAGGTTAGCTTTCCCGTATGTGAAAATATCCTGTTTCGAGGAACGGCTGATATGCTTGTTAGAGAAGGTAAAGACCTTGTCCTGTACGAACACAAAACTACAGGTACCTTGTCAAGTAACCTGATTATCCACTATGCCAGAAGTCCCCAAATCATGGGATACATTTACAGTCTACAGCAGGCTTTGAAAGAGGACATTACCTACTTTGTACTGAACTTCTTGGTCAAACTAAAGACACCAAAGTTTGAACGGTACAAGTACCCAATTAATAAGGCTTTCCTTGATACATGGCGTAGGTGGATAGAGAGAGTTGGCCAGGATATTCTTACAGCAATGGAGACCGATACCTGGAAGGAAAATAGGTATGCCTGTTTTCCATTCATAGGCAGGGAATGTCCTTATGCACCCTTATGCATGCATACAGAGGATACCGAAAAGCTAATCTCTATGCTGTATACTGTAAGAGATTCAGAGGAAGGAGGTAGTAACGAGCTATGAAACGGACAAAAAACATTACACAAAAGGATATTGGAAAGATAAAGATAGGCTGGAATAGGTTTATAGAGGACATAACATCCCTGTACCTTTCCGTTATTCGGGATAAGTTTGTCCCCACGCAATTGTATGCTGTTGAGCCAGAAGACCAGATTGTTGCTGGGATTATAGGAGACAGGTATGACTTTGCCGTGATGGATGAGGTTGTTTCCGAGAAGCCTTTGCTAGTAACTATTGTCCCTAAGGCAGATTTCTGTTATGATTTCCTTCAACTGGAGACATCTGGAAAGATGGCAGTCTTGTATGATACAGGAGTATCGGCAATAGTATATGACTTTGTCGGCCGTGTCGTGCCTTATGACATAGTCTTCCCATGGAAAGAGTAAACCCGAGGAATCCTGAAAGAACGTACATGCCTACCTTGGCTTGTGCCCCCTTCAACCTTTTGGGATTCCTCAAAAATAAAAACAGGAGGTTTCAAAAATGAAGATGAGAATTAAGGATTTAACTGGTTCATTCACACCATTACCAGAAGGTGTCTATGAGGTAAGCGTAAAGGAAGTCAAGCAAACGGAGTACAACAGCGGTTCATCAGGCTTTACTCTTCAACTTAAAGTAGAATCGGAAGAGCATAATGGTCGGGTTATCTTTGACAACCTGGTGGTCTGGAGTGATGACGGGACATTATCAGGAGCAGCTTTCCGCTGGGCTAACTTTATAGTTGCTTGTCTTGGTGATGACGTCGAAGCCGAAATGTCAGACATGGATGCGGTTACTGATATTACAGAGGCTACTACTGGAAAGCACCTGGCTGTTGAGGTTACTGTTGAACCAGAGGATAAGAATTCGGGATACAAGGCCAGGAATAGAATAAAAAACTTCATGCCACTCGTGTAGGGATACAGGGGGAAAACTGAATCAAGGGGGCTATGGTTTCCCCCCGTAAACGGTCTAGGAGGCTACAATGATTAAAAAGCTGGATACTATAAATGAAATTATTGACTTGTACAAAAGGGGTTGGTCAATGGGTAAATTGGCTAATAGGTTTGGATACTGTAAGGCTACGATATGGAAAATACTCCATATCAATAATGTGAAAGTAAGGAAAAGAGGAGGACCTAATCATATTAAAAAAGAAGTAGAGGAGTAATGACATGGACGCAAAGTGTGATATTTGCCCATTACGGTCTGTTTTTCATACCTTTGTTCCTAGCTTTACCAGTCCAGACACAGAGATTCTATTCATAGGCCAAGCACCAGGAGATACAGAACAGAGAAAAGGAAAACCCTTTTGCGGGCCCGCAGGACGAATACTTTGGGAAGCACTCCGATTAGCTGGTCTTTGCACAGAGTGTGAAAGATACGAAGCCTATCTATGGGCATATGGAAAGTTTCTAAAACCTTTACCAAATATTGGCCTAGACAATGTGGTTCATTGCTATCCACCAAAGGATAGAGAACCGAGTCAAACGGAAATTGAATGTTGCTTTCCGATTCTTGAAGCCTTAATTGCTAGCCTTCCAAAGCTAAAGGTAATTGTGGGCTTGGGGGACATTCCCTTGTTCGCCTTTACTGGTAGGCGTGGAATAACAAAGGAAAGAGGAATGCCAAGGCGATTGGACAATGGCTTAATCTTCCTGCCAACAGTTCATCCTTCATTTGTATTGCGACAGAGACAATGGTTTGATGCCTTTGCAAGGGACATTCAAAAAGCTAAAAGGTATTTAGAACAGGGTTGGGAACCAGAAGAATGTGTCTGGAGGGACATAGACCAGACAGCAATAGAAGAGTTAATGAAAACAGGCTTTGCCTTTGACATTGAAACTACTGGATTGAATCCATACAATTCCACGATTCTTGGTGTAGCCTTTTCGAATGGAGAAACAACTGTTCATGCTTCAGGCAATAGTCCTTCTGAATGGGAAATGGCAAAGTCTCTTCTTGAGAGTAAGGCTAAAAAGATAGCACAGAACAATGGCTTCGATGTCCCTTTCCTTTATGCCCATGGAGTTAGAATTACTCGTGTAGATGGAGACAGCCGTTACCTAGAACATTTACTTGACCCGTCTTTACCAGCAAATCTTTCCTTTATTGCAGCCAAGTATCTTGACCTGTCCTACTATAAGGATACACGGGCAAAGCTAATTACTGGTAAGCTATCCATGATTGAGACCAAAGAATATTGTTGCAAGGATGCCTGGACTACATGGAAGGCGTATAAGAAGCAAAAGAGGGAAATACAGGAAGAACCTAACCTTTTGCGTGTATATGAAGAAATCGTTATGCCTTGTAGTGAGGTAGCAAACAGTTTACAGATTAAAGGTGTACGGTTTGATTTGGAACGGGGGGAAACATTGAAGCAGGAAATCCTCGAAAAGATATCCCCAATTAAAGACCTGTTTGCTGAATACGGATGGAATATCAATAGTAATGTGCAGCTATTAAATCTCCTGAATGAAGCCGGCTTCCTGGTTAGAAACACACAGGAAAAGACCTTGAAACGTTTTGCCGAGAGAACAGGACACCCAATTTTTGAAATTATCCTCGAGTACAGGAAGTATTCCAAGTTTTTAAGTACCTTCATCGAGGGAATTGAAACGAGGCTAGACCCACAAGGGTACATTCATACCCATTACAATGTAATTGGGACAGAGAATAGCCGCTGGTCATCCTCCAATCCAAATCTCCAGAACATTCCAAAAGAGGGAAGAGTATTATTTATTCCAGATGGTTTAGGATACGGCTTCATGCAAGGAGACTTTAAGCAACTAGAGCTTTTCGTGGCTGCCCTTTTGTCGGGAGATAAGAAGCTTCTTAACGACCTTAAGGAAAAGTCAGTCCATGATGCTGTTTCCGAGCGGGTTTACGGGAAGGATTACACATCGAAGCAAAGACGCCAGGTCAAGGCAATGATATTCGGTACGCTATACGGAAGGTCTCCACGGTCTGTTGCTATTGATTTTGGGATAAGTGTTAAAGAAGCCAAGATGTTGCAGAATGCAATCTTCGACCAGTATCCAAAACTAAAGACCATGATAAATAAGAATATAGCCTTGCTTCAGAAGAATGGATATATGGAATCTATTTTTGGAAGACGAAGGTACTTTGAGGAAAGGGGTAACATCCGTGCCGATGCCGTAAACTATCCTATCCAAACAGCTGCTGGGGATATTAATAACCTTGCCCTGATTAGAGCCTATCGAATGGGCTTGGATATTCGCCTTACAACACATGATGATATTGTAATTCAGTATCCATTGGGACAAGAGGATGAGTATGCAGACAAGCTACGGGCTGCAATGTCGCAACCGATTAGAGAGTTTGGTGGTTTTCGCTTTCCTGTGAAGATTGAGTTTGGACGGAATTGGGGCGAGATGGAAGAGTATGTTTCCCCCCGTTTGGAAATTAAGGTAAATGGTTAAGTGGTTTCCGCAGACAGGATGGATAGGTAAATACTTGAAGTATACACATACATTTGAAAGGGGTTCGGAAATACCACCTGTATTCAATTTCTTTACATCAGTAGGTGTGATTTCTGCTGTACTTCAAAGGAACGTATACTTTCAAAGGGATTTGTATAAGCTATATCCTGCAATGCTAATCGCTTTAATCGCACCAACAGGTCGAGGTAAGAAGACTACCGCTATTAACATTGGTTTGGACATTGTAAAGGAAATTAAATCGGTACGAATCATTAGTGAACAGATAACACCAGAGGCACTGGTAATGGCATTGGTACGAAAAGGGCCTGTCTTGCGAGCAGGAAAGATTGTAGAAGAGGATAGGGATGCAACGGGATTGCTTGTCCTTCCAGAGCTTTCCGTTTTCCTAGAGAAAAGAGATTACAGGTCTGGTCTTGTTCCCTTGATTACTAGACTTGCAGACAGTCCTGAATACTGGTCATCGGAGACTATTTGTCGAGGCGAGGTAGCCTTAAAGAATGTAGCCTTATCCATGCTAGCAGGTTCGGCTTCATCCTGGCTTAGTGGTTCGATACCCCTTGAGGCCTTTACTGGGGGATTCATGGCAAGATTCCTTTTCATTGTCTCGGATGGCAGTACTATTCCAGTAGCCTTTCCAAAGCCATTGGATACCAAATTACGGGATAGCTTGGTAAGAGACCTTTCTCATATTGCGAAGTTTCAGGGTGAAGTTAACTTTGCAGGAGAGGATGAAAAGGCTTACTTTCAGGAATGGTATGATAATCAATATGTTAGCCGTTCTTTCGATGAAAAGGAAGCCGCCTATCAGGAACGGAAACATGACCACATGTTGCGGCTTGCCATGATACTTGCTATTAGTGATAGACGGATGGAAGTTACTATTCCTGATATGGAAAATGCAATCAATATCCTTGACGAGAACGAAAGGAAAATGTTTGAGTTATTCGGTGAGATTGAAGGAAAGCAAACACCTGTTGGAGAGAATGTACAAGTAGCCCTTCGATTCATTCGAAAACGTGGACAGGTTGGTAGGTCTGAATTGCTCAAGAATATGTTTCCTCGTGGTATAAGTGCTGGAATGCTTACTGAATTGATTGATACCCTGATTGAAGCAAAACTGGTAAAGACACGAATTGTTAAGAATAAAGAAAAGGGAAGGGACATAGTAATCTATAAATACATCGGTCCGAAAACAAAAACTAATAGAAGGAGGAAAGAATGATTCATTTACGGAACGAAATTGCTGGTATGGTTATTGACCTGGTTCTTGCCTTGAATAAAGCCGAAAGAGGCCACACTTGCGAGGTCGCTATTGGCGATATCCGAGTACGGGGACGTGTTGAGGATACTGGTACGGTTGTCATGGAATGGCTTGGATTAGAAAGGCCTATTGAAAAAAGGAAAAACCCATCAAAGCTTAAGCCATGATGGGCTAATCCTATGTTTCCCCCCGTGGGAATATGCGTAACATATTCTATTAGCAATGTCAAGAAAAAAAAAACGGGGGGAAACGATTTAATCTGTCTTGTACAATTCCTGAAGCTTCTTTCGATAATTCTCGATTAACTTATCCCTTTTCCTAGGATTCGTTTCCTTCTTTATATCCCGATTAAATTCACGAGTAATTTCTGCACGAGTCCAACGTCTCCGCTTTACAGCTTCAATTCGTGCCTGTGCCTCGGTTCTACTAAATGTCTTTAGACCAAGCTCATTGGCAAGTGCCTGTCCGTATGTCCAAGTATACGGGTCATCACTATGAGCAAACGCATCGTAAATTCGCCTGAAGTCGTATCCACCTATCATTAAACCAGGGACAGCTCCTTGCCAGATGTGTGAAAGCCATTTCCCTATCTTTACTTCTGGGTCATCATAGGAGTTTACAATTGGCCTGCCTGCGAAATCACTATTCGATACAAGCTCTGTTACCATGCTGTACAATGGATTGGCAAAGACCCACCTGCCTAGAACGGGAAATTTCCCTGACGGGACAGCCCATTGTTGCCTTGCTTCAAATAGGTCTCCCCAGGGGACGAGATAAGTCATATCGATAAGCTGAATTCTTCCTTTTTTATCCCTCCATGGAAGAGGCATATACGCTCCCTTTAAGACATAGTCAGGTAAATCCTTTTTAAACTGCTCCCAATCCTCCTGAGTAAGATTAAGAGACTTAAGTGCTTGTTCTTTGGCGATTACCCCTCCAGCGATAAGGCTTCCAATTCTCCAAGGATGAATGAAAGCTGATTCTGCCAAGGTGGGTAGGGCTTTGTAACTGAATGTTATGAACGGTGCTCCCCAAGGGGCATCACGAACATGTCTTATGAAGGGTGGTAAGTCCTTGTAATTAAAGGTAGCCTTCATAGCATCCTCTGCGGCTTCCTTTGCAGGGACTTTTAGATACCGTGTTTCATAATAATACTTGGACGCCTTTGCCCATTGTTCTGCAGCTTCGTATACTCTTGCACTCTTGGCCAAGCCAATGTCATGAACCTTTTTCATTTTCTTCAGGAAACCTTCTTCAGCATCCTCAGCAAATGGAGAGATATGGACAAGGTCAGCCTGCCTGAAGTTTCCTCTAAATAGTCCTTGATTTTCAAACTCTTCTATAAGCTTGGCATTCTTCTTTGGGTTTAACATTGCCTTGGCTACTTCTCTATAGGCTGTCCAGGTCTTATTATCAAAGATTGACATAGCATGTTTACCAACGAGATGATTCAGTATTATGTTAGTAATTACATTCCTGCTCTGTGTTCTTGGTGATGGAAGGACCATGTATGCTTTCCAAAGGGATAGTAACCTACGCGACCAGCCATAAGGCTCTGTGGAGGGTAAAACCATGGATTCCAATTCTAGAAAAGCGTCTCTTTTCAAGTACTTATTGGCTAGCATTCCATACCTGTTTACATCATTAGGTACTTTAAGCCATTCGCTCTTGGAGGTCTCACCCGCTTTAATAGCCTTTTTCAATTCCTCTGTTGTAGCACATACGCTTTTCATGTTTCTTACAGTTGCCAATAGTCGATATGCATGTATTGACCGAAGAGTTTGTCCATAAGTCATTGCGTCAACAGTTACTATATCCCTAATAGGTTCGAGGGCTTCGATGAGTTCATCTGGAAGATTATGCCTTTTAAGAAAACGGGAAATATCACCACTGATTAGTTTGGCAAGGTTACGCTTTGCCATTGGATTAACTTCATTAGCCCAAGAGGCAAACTTATTCTTTAAATCCTCTGCCAAGTCATCGAAGCCATACTTGTAAATGCGTGGGAGATACTTATCCAGGTTCTTTTGGTATGTTTCCTTTTGAAGTAAGGATAGGACTTTTGTCTTCGTTTCTCTTTCCCATTTTCCAGCAGCTTTTAATTCCTCTTTATTGAGAATCTTGTACTTCTTTGTTAGGTTTGTATATTGTCCTTTGGAAGTTATCTTCTTGACAATGGTCTCTTCTGAACCTGGTTTTTTCGGTACAGAGAAATTTAGAATGGTTTTTCCTGCTTCATCTTTTTCTGTACCAAGGAAAATAGCAAAAGGTCTCTTGCCCTTAACAGCTTCCTTTTTCAAAGTCTCTAGACTTACTTCAGGCTGTTTGTATTTTTCCAATGGTGTTTCAATGAAGTGCCATGCTCCCTTTACCTTAACCTCTTTGAAGGGTGTTTCTGCAGCTAAAGCACCAGCCTTTATCCATCTCTTTCTATGCATGGCAACTGCAGCTAGGATATTCTTTTTCCTATCTTCAGGTAATTTACTTACAATTTCCTTCCATTCTTGCGATTTAGGAGATATTTCAGCAAGGTGTCCTGCAATTTCAGCATCCTCTTTCGAGAGGATTCTTTCTGTCAAAAGCTGATGTAATGTCTGACCTTCCTTTATAGCCTTTTGCTCTTTTATGGCATAATCCGTAACCGCCTCGTGAAACTCTGGATACTTTCTAGCTGTTCTAACTGATGCGGGTTGCAGCCATTCAAGGAGATTATCGCCAAACTTTCCTTGGAAGAATTGTTTTGTAGGGATTTTCTTTGCCCATTCCTCAAGGTGGGTTACAATATTTCGAAATGCCTTTTCCCTTGCCTTCGTGTAAAGGATAGGAATTGCGGGCCCAGCAGCTTCTATTCCACCCCATAGAGCCATGCTACCGAGGAAGCCATATGGTGTAACGTCTCTATGCTCACCCTTTTCCTGTCCAGCTTCATACATTGCCCCTAAAGTACCAACCTGAAAGGCTTTACCAAATAGCTTGGGATTTCCTAATGCCTTTAGCCATTGTTCTGGTCTAGTAGCTGCCCATGCCCTTGCCATTTTCAAACCTGTAAAGAGTTTGCTTATTGAATAAAAGTCGCCTGCTAATTGCGATGCTCCTTTAACCAATGGAGACCGTTCAACGCCTAGGACATCTGCCATTTCACTAATTTTTCTATCCCAAGCATCAAAGCCTTCCTCTACTTGTGGAGCGAATCCTGCCCAAGAGAAAAAGCCTTTCCAAAAACCTAAAGCCGCTTCATCAGACCTTACCAAGCCTACTGAAAGGGGTTTAACAATTGACTTTACAAGGATGTCGCGTTTCACATCCTGCATAGTAGCATCCTTGAAAGTTAGCTTATTTAAATGGTCAATTTGGGTAAGAAGGTCAGTATCTGTGGGGTTTAAAGGGACACTAGGCTCAAGTGGGTCAGGCTGTTGTACGGGGGGAAACATTGGCAGTGAGGGGTTTGGCTCCAGAGATGGTTCATTTATTATTTTAGGAGGTTCTGTTTCCCCCCGTTTCTTGTCAGTCCCTAATAGATTCTCTAATTGTGAAAGAACATCGTCTATAGACTTTTGAGAATACCTTTCCATATAGCTATTTAGTCCTTAAAATAGGATACTTTTCCATTAACTTCCTTTTGTCATTTTCCCAGTCTTTCTCTATCTTTAGCAAATCCAGTACGGGAGACTTTATAAAGGCACCCTCTTTTTCATACCTTTTAACAAAATCCTCTATTATCTGGGTTGCTTTTTTCCTGTATGCAAGTCTCTTTGATTCCAATGTATCCCATAGCTCCTGTTGCCGTTGCCTTATTCCAGGATTGCTACTTAATGGAGGATTGGCCTCAAGAGTATCACGGACATGGATAGCGACATTCTTTACCATGTCGGCGGTCTTTTCCTTTGAAAAGGAGCTTACCTCTGGAATTATATCTTCCTGAAGTTTTGTTCCTAAATCTTTTCCGAGTCCTTTTGCGTATTCTCCTACTCCAGAAAGGTATTTACCTATTATGGGTATTTTTCCAAGGAAACTTTCATTCGTTTCTACTGGAGTGATTTCTGGTGAAGGTATTTCCTCTTTAGGAATGGGTGTTGGAATCTTTCCATATGCTATGGATAGTAGACGATTCCTTAATGCATCTCTTATTGGTGTAATCCTGTCAATCTCTCCTTTTATCATGTCCTTTTCTTTTGATGATAGTTCAGGCTGCGTATAGAGTTTGTAGAGGTATTGTAATTGTGCATCATAGGATTTTAATACATTAGCAATCTCTACAGCGTCTTTACCTTTTATCTTACTTTCAAGGGCTTCTTTCTTGTACGGAAATAATTTCTTTGATTGTTCTATTTCCTGCTTGATTTTATTCCTTGTTACACGTCCTGTAAGTATTTGTTCCTTATACGCTTCAAGCTGTGCCTTTTTCTCTGGTGATAAGGGTAAGCGTTCCGTAAGACCAGTACCAGGTACATACCCTAAACCAGCTTCGCCAAAATACCTCTCCTGTTCTAAACCTTTCCTTTGTAATTCAAGTTGTGCTCTTTGAATAGCTGCATTCTGTGCCATTTTCTGGAGCTCGGCTCGTATTCCAATACCACGCAAGTAATTTTCAATAAGATTAGGCTGTAGTTTTGCCTGTAAATCCTGATATACAGCTAACATTGGGTCATTGGGTTGCATTTATCTATCCTCCTTTATAAACTAATACTACCAGTAGAGGAGCTTCTTCCTAGCATTGTGTCAAACCAATTCTGTGTATTAGAAGATATTGATGGTACATTGTATGTTGGTGTCTTTGGAGCTAGGTTAAATATGTCTTTCATTCCGTAGTAGGTAGCAAGCTGGTTCAATGTTGCACCTGTACTTCCTAATAGGCTTGTCAGTAAGGAAGGTGAGCTCATACCAGGCCAAGGAATATTCTGTGGTGCTCTACTTGATAAGCCCATTGCTTGTGTCAAGCGATTAAACTGTACATTTTCCATTTCCGATGGAAGTGCCATTCCTACTTCTGTATACTTTCTAGCCAATTCCTCAAGAATGTCTCTCCTTAGTCTCTCTTCTTCGGCTAGGGTACCTTTTGCACCGTAAATACTACCTGCTCTTTGTATCCTTTCCTGTTCGCCAAGGATTCCTGCTTTGGTAAGTAAATCGCCAAGATCGCTTGCTATACTAGCCTGTGCTGCTGTTCTTGCTCCAGACGTCATACCAGGAATCTCTTCAAGAGAACGCATTGCCCTGTTCCATTCATTCTTTGCTAGTTCCTCATATGCCTCTTTTGTACCACCCTGCTCCAAAGCGGCAATATACTCCTCTGTAGGTTCAGCAAGAAAGTATTCACCAGTTTCAGGATGATATGTTTCGTATAGCTTTTCATATGCTCTCTGTAGCTCGTCTCTATAATCGCCTATATCTTGTGCTCGTGATGCAAGGATATCTTTCATCCAATCTGGATAGCCCCATCCCCATTGGGACATGAGCATTTCTAAGAGGAGTTGTTTCCTTGCTGCATCTTTATAGCTTTTAGAAGATTCTCTACCACCTAGGAAACTTCCTGCTCCCATTAATGCACTTGATGCTAGTATTGCTGCTGGTAAGCTAATCATTTTTCTATCTCCTTCTCCTTATAATGTTCTCTCTACTTCAAAGTAATATATCACAGAAGGATAGACAATTCCAGTAGATTCACCCTCAATCTTTAGACTAAACATGTAAGCCCAACTATCCCCTGGCATTATTACTTTTCCAGTAGTCTTATCCTCGGACGTTAATGTCTTTGTATGTAGCGTCTCATCATCCCCGATAATCGAAACAGTTATTGTTCCCTTATAGATAATGGATACTTGTACCAACCTTTTTCGTTTTCCTGGAAAGCCTAAATGTGATGTAACGCTTTGCCATGTCCAAGAGTTTCTTTCCGTATCTGTGAAAGCCTTGTACACACCATTTGTCTTTCCAGCGTAAAGGATTCTGTTTGTCTTATCATTTCCGAAGGTAAAAACCTTTTCACTTGATGTACCCCAATAGACTGTTTGGTCGTTTCTTTGGATTCTAGTAAGTACTGAACCCAGAACAGGTCTCGCTGCTCCAAGAGATAGGATTCTCCCTGTTTCAGAGCTAAATGAATAACTATTCAAACCTGATATAGCTACTATCCGTCCGACCTCGGCACTAAAGGTATATGTATCCTCATCACTTTGAAGGCGGACAATCCGTCCCTTTTCCACGTTTGCATCATACATGTCTAGAGCAACGTAAAGATTGGAATCACTGTCCGTTTCAATCTCGCAGCTCTTATTAGATATTGAAAAGAGTTTTCTTACATTTCTTGAATCCTCGTAAACGGATATTCCATTGGTAACGAAAATGCCTTGTGGTCCTTTCCAGTACACACGGTTAATTACCTGACAACTACCCCACTTTGAGTCTGCAGGTGTCCTGTTTGTAAGCTCCTGATAATACATAGAAGTTGGATTGTCTGTATTCATTAAAGCAAAAGGACCATCTTCTGTAAGGACAATCAAATTGTTACCAAGTGCTTCGATTCCAATAATAGTAGTTGGAAAATCCTCGTAATAGGTAAGTGGCCATCCCTCACTATAGGGAGACGGTAGACTAAACCATAGCCTTCTTGGATATGAGGATGAGCCAGCAGCAAAGAGACGTCTCTCAACACGTCGTAGCATTGTAACTGATTGCTCAATCTTGTAATGCGTTGTTGGCGGTGAGCTTGTCCCCAAGTCATCATCTGTAGTCGTATCAGAATAAGTCGTAGCTGTGTTGTTATTTATTTGTGTGAGAAGGTAAAAGGTAGCACCACCATCAGTCGTCCTGTATAACCGTCTAGCTGTTACATTATCAGCATCATCCCCTATTGGAATTCCTGTTACTGCAACATGGTCTTTTCCCGATCCTTGACTTGATACTGTTATTGCTGTGGAAGGAATAGACTCAAAACCAGAACCATTCACAAAGGTTGTTACATACTGCCAATTTCCAACAGTAAAGCTACCTGTTCCACTTCCAGCAGCGGCAAACGAGCCAAGGGTAGGCTGGTCTATTCCAAAGTTGTATACATTACTCGAATCATACTTTATTACGGAATCCCCATTGGCCATGACAAGGACGCCATCAATTATATCATGCGTAAAGCGGCCACCCCAATCCGATTTAATCTCTGTTCCATCGGCGTATAATTTTGTTCCAGTAGTGTAGACTACCGTACCAAGGTAAGGAGCGATATGGTTTACTGGTCCACAAGAATAGGCTAGTAAGTGCTTTGGAAGGCCTCTTATAGCCCCTCTAGGGTCTCTAAAGTCTACATCCGTTGCTTGAACCGCTGTACCAGGATGCAGTGCTTGTGGTACATCTTCAGTATTCAAGCCGAAAAAGGAATCTATTACGAATAACTCCATTTACAATTGTCCTGCTTCCTTTCGCATGTTCTCTTGAATAACAAGGAATCGCTCCTTTGAGAATTTAAAACAATACGTTCTGGGTAGCTCAATACGAGTCTCATCATCAAGGATAAACCAGCGGTAATCCTTGTCCAGAACACCGTCTCCCTTAACCCTTTCCAGTTTATGATTAAACCTTCCTTTTCCATACCACACTGTATAGGTCATTACTTAACCCTCATTATATAGTAACAAGCAAGGTAGGCTGGCCTATTCTCTGTTGTAGATGCACCATCCGTTACACCTTTAACCTTTACCGTATCACTCGTTCCTGCATAGCCTGTATAATTCGTATAACTAGTACCTTCTATGGTACCATATGCACCTTGACCGCCTGCTGGTCCAGCTGTAGCTGGAGGTACGGCTGTATGCCTATGTTTGACTACTTCATCTATGTATAGATTAGTCTGTTCTGTATCTGCCGTACCATGTGTATGAGCCATGCTATTACTACCACCTGTACCACCACAAGTAGTATCACCCATTATGAACCTGTCATCGGTAAGGTTAGGAAGGTATCTACCCGTATCATTAAATATAGGACTATCCGAATCATTAAGTGCTGCTCCGTTACAAACATACCAACCGTAATCATTAAGATAGGAATTTATAGCTGCAACTGTATTACTGCTACCCAAGACGTGTGTGTATGACCCATTGCTTCCGTTACCGAAATACCCACCAATCCAGGGTACAAT
>JAGGRV010000512.1 GCA_021159445.1 Deltaproteobacteria bacterium
TCATGGCTCCTCCGGCCTCCGTGCCTTGACATTCAAAAATCCGCAGAAGGAAACAATAGCTCAACACCTTGAGAAGGCGCATGCCTGAACAAGAGGAGATTCTAATCGAGTGAAGGCGGAATTTTAACCCTCCCTCCCCCGTCGGATAGAAATACGGCGCGCGCGACCTACAGTTGAATATCTGACGTTTGATTTTCATTAAACGCCTCGTCCTAGGTGCTGTTTTTCCAGAAATATACGGCACAAGCCCTTGCGAGTATTGAGACGGTTAAGCAGGAAGTGGCCAACGCCTGCCCGGATTACGAGCAGCAGATCAAGGACCTGATCGCCGAACATCGCTATTTGGTAGATATACCGGAAGAGAAGATTCCGGAAGAAATTACGGATCTTATGTCGGAGTCGTTTACGGAACCAGAACCGGAGAGCGTTGAAACGGAAACAGCCTTCGCTGAGGGCGATTATGAAATTGGGAAACCGGAGCTGTTGATGGCGGCCGAAGGCGACCCTTTCCAAGAGGATCTCATCAGCGAGGCCGAGGAGAAACGCAACGCCCTCAAGGCGGAATTGATTCGGGTGAAGCAAAAGCTTGTGGATCTGGCCAGCGATGTCGAAGCACTGCAACAGCAGCACCGCAGGGAGATCGACGCCATAACCCAGCAATGGGAGGGCACCAAGGGCGACCTGCGGGTGCACCTGAAGCCAATCAAGGCGGACCACAAGGCGGCACTCAAAAAGTTCAAGGACAAGCAGAAAATGAAGCAGCGGACCTTCAAGATCGAGATCAAATACCTGGAAAAGGTGATCCCGGAGGCGGAGACAGCCGTCAAGTTGCTCAGCAACAAGGGCAAGCTGGAGCTGATCATGGCCGATCCAGACCTGGTCGGTACCCTGAAAGAACGCTGGATCGCCGCCGAAGTGGCCAAGCGCCTCGATTACTCGATATTTATGGCCGTGAGCGAGCGCGGCGGCAAAAACAACTCGGGCGATTACGAGTATTTGGTGGACGAGAAGGGCAGCCTGGTGGAGTTTCCTGATGGGCATCCGCAGGAAGGACAGCTTGTGGTGAATCAGGATCTGGTCAGTTACGATTTGACGGCGGATGATCTGGCCGATGCAGTCAATATTCCCGACGATCAGCTCTGTGTGGCTGAGGCGTTCGTGCGATTTGCACATGAGCAGGGGTTTGATTTCTGGGAGGTGAAGTGATGGCTGAATGGAACGTAATTAACAGCGCAGAGCTTGCTGGGAATTGGCGACTTGATTCCGAATATTGGAGAGAAGTGTATATAGAAAACATTGAAGCAGTGCGAAGAGCTCGCCAGGGTGGTTTCGAAACTACTTTACTTCGAAAAGTTGTTAAGAAAGTTACTGGCTCGGCATTCTACCCCTCTTTTGTGGGGTATTACTCCAATGATGGAATGCCTTTCCTCCGCGTAGCAGACTTGGGGGATTTGTTTTTAAAACAAGAAAATTTGGTCAAAATCTCTCCTTCTATAATCCAAGCACATCATCAAGTTTCGACCATAACTCCAGGTGATCTTGTAATTGCGAAAGGTGGTAGTATCGGTGGTGTATGTATTGTCACAGATGATTTTGGAGAATCGGCAGTTTGCCGCGATGTAATTGCCGTACAAACAGATTTTGAACTCCTTGATCCTTATTATCTATCGGTATTTCTGAACACAAAATTAGGTCAGCTACAGTTAGAAAGAAATAAATCGCAACAGGTGCAAGCACATCTCACCTTTCCGGCAGTAGCAAAGCTTGAGATTGCATACCCAAGCCCAGAAATTCAGATGGAAATTCGGGAAATTGCAATGTTGGCTTATAATGCAGCGACTGACGCCAAATCCTTTTACACCCAAGCCCAACACCTCCTCGAATCCAGCCTTGGCCTGGATAAGCTAAATTTCCAGAAGCCGGTGGGCTACACAGCGCGGTTCAGTGAGCTGGAGCAGTCGCGGCGACTCGACCCTGAGCACTTCTACCCTGCCTTTCAAAACCTTATTGCGAATTTGCCTGACCATATCAATCTTGTTCCACTCGGAACCCAACTCAGTTTTTGCCAACGCGGCAAGCAGCCCGTTTATTCAAAGCATGGGCTGCCGGTCGTCAACTCCAATTATCTCAACAGTCAGGCAGGACAACTTCAGGTTGAGATGAACCAAAGAGGTAGCTCCGGTCAACTCGAACTGTATTCCTTCGATATTCGGAAATTTTTTGTTTGGGTGGCTCCGGATTCATTGCAGGAAGAAATTCGTAGGCTTTACGATCAAGCGGCAGCGAGTGAACAGCGATCCGGGGAACTCCTCGCCCAAGCCAAAGCCCGCGTGGAACAACTCATCGAGGGTAACCGTTCACACTCCCTGGCAGCCGATAGGCTTTTGCAGGGTTTCAACCGCGGGCAGATTGCACCAAAATGCGTATTCCCAACGGATTATGCTTTGAAACCTGAAAAAGGCTGTTGGCTGTCAGGGGGGAAAGTGAATAATTACCATCGAGGAGGCGGTGCGGTCATGAGCAATGATTTGGCAAACATTGAAAACCCTAATTCCGGCAAGGGACAATTTCTAATCTATGAAGCGGAAGACGGCCGCGTCAAAATCGACGTGCGCCTATCTGATGAGACGGTCTGGCTGACCCAGCAGCTTATGGCCGATCTGTTTAGGACAACCAAACAGAACATCGGACAGCATCTGAAAAATATCTTTTCAGAAGGTGAGTTGTTTGAAGATTCAGTTGTAAAGGAATTCTTTACAACTGCCGCAGATGGGAAAAAGTACAAAACGAATTTTTATAACCTGGATGCCATTATTTCAGTGGGCTACCGGGTAAAAAGCTACGTGGCTACCCGTTTCCGCATCTGGGCCACTCAGCACCTGCGCGAATATATCGTCAAGGGCTTTGTGCTGGACGATGAGCGTCTAAAAAACCCGGATCAGCCCTTCGACTACTTTGACGAGCTGATTCGCCGCATCCAGGATATCAGGACCTCGGAACGACGCTTTTATCAGAAAATCACTGACATTTACGCCACCAGCATAGACTATGACCCGACTCTGGAGATCAGCATCGAATTTTTCAAGACCGTCCAGAACAAAATGCACTGGGCCATTACCGGCATGACCGCGGCGGAAATCATTTGTGAACGGGCCGACGGCGGCAAAACCAACATGGGGCTGACCAGTTGGCGCGGTGCCAAGGTCCGCAAACAGGACGTAAACATCGCCAAAAACTATCTTACAGAAAAGGAGCTGCTCGCCCTGAACAACCTGGTGGAGCAGCGCTCCTTTTCTCACGCGATTCCCAGAGATTCACCACTTCGGCGGTCGTCAAGTGTGCCTTCTTTCACGGCATCGAGGTAGCCAAGCCGATTCCGTCTCATCAAGTGTTTGGCGGCGCTCACTACGTGCTGGCAGGGAGGAAGTGAACAGCGAAAGAGACTTTTGAGCCACGCAAGCCAATTTTTGGGACGCCGCAGTTCCTCTTTCGGCGTTTGGCAGTATGGGACATTTATGGGACTTATGGGTCACGCGAGGTCACGTGATACGACGTGACAATTCGGGGCTGAACCTCGCCGCAGAATCTTTCAACCACTTGATATTGCACGCGTTACGGCTGCGCACTCCTGTTGGCATGGCTGTTGCTTCTTCTTGCCTTTGATGAGGTTCAAATTTATGTGCAAAAGCAAGCTAAAAGGAGACAGGACATGAATAGAAAAACCGTCATCGGCCTTCTAATAGGCATCGTAGTAGTCGCTGCACTCGGGGTTTATCTGGCTGTAAGGCCGGAGGGACCGCCTTTGGACAACAAAGCGCCTTTGCGTATTACTATCAATTCCTGGATTGGGTGGGCTCCTCTCTACCTGGCAAAGGATAAAGGTCTTAACGACGGCGTGAGTTGTCAAGGGACTCCATCATTTTCGTTAATGTGGTAATGGCTGTAGATGACATGACCAAACGTTCCCTTTCATACATTTCTATGCCCAGGCTTTGTGTCAGCCTTGAGCATTCATAGTAAAAATTACCTTATGCCCTATTATTTCAGCCGTCAAGTTTACTCAGAAACTGCGTTCCCCTAAGATCACACAGACCGCAGCTCCGTTGGGCGAGAAAGATAAAAATTTGCCTTGCAATAGCATGAAGTCCGTGCTATCATGAATTTGTGATTCAATCTTTCAGGAACAAAGGAACAGAAGATATTTTCAACGGCAAGAACACCAAAAATGCCCGAAAGATCTGCGCCCAATCTTTATGGAAGATCGCTTCAAGAAAACTGGATCAAATTGACTCTGTCCAGTTTTTGGAAGAGCTTAGAATTCCACCTGGCAACAATCTTGAGGCGTTGTCAGGGAATAGAATTGGAGAAAACAGCATTCGCATAAATGATCAGTATCGAATTTGTTTCAAATGGGCAACGAATGGTCCTTATCAAGTTGAAATTACAGATTATCATTGAATAAAGAGGAAAGAAAATGGTTAGAATACCAAGTCATAGAGAGCCAACCCATCCAGGCGAGATGCTTCTTGAGGAATTCTTAATTCCTATGGGTATCACACAGAGAGAACTGGCCTATTCCATTCATGTTCCCTATCAGCGTGTTAATGAAATTGTAAACAAAAAAAGGGGGATAACTCCAAGCACTGCCTTGCGACTTGCCAAGTTTTTCGGCATGTCAGAGGATTTCTGGATAAATCTGCAATTACGGTGGGATCTATATAAGACAAAAAATAAAGAGTATAACGCACTGAAGGCAATAAAGCCGGCAAACTTTCAACATGCATCGGCCCGGTTATAAAAGGATTTGGCCCGACAAGGCGCTCAACCTGACTGAGCCATGGCAATACTTCGATGTACAAAAAAGTTGCTGTCCGAATTGAAGTTTAAACCATCGGATAGCATGCAACCGGCCGGGGAATTTAGTAGTTGGCACGCAAACCTTTTGAGAATAGATCGAAGAAAATGTGTCCTATTTACGCATGACAAGACCCTATATTCATTCTTTGTCGCTGGACTGACAAAACCTCATTTTGAGAATATTCGTGAGGTTTTCCGGCAAAATTTATTTAAAAGTTTAGTGGCTGAAACCCTACCGCAGAAACACATCGAAATTTTTCTTGATGATATTCGAAAAATTGAAATTGCCAAAACCAACAATCGTAGCGTTTTAGGTTCAATGAATGACCTAACCTTTCAACTCAAATATCGAATTGCTTATGAAGGCGGGCTATTAAATACGGATATTACGCAATTGATTCATGATTTAAACCGTATCCCCATGAGCGCCATTGAAGAAATATACAGCATTTATGAATTGCGGAAATTATTGGAAACCCGCCTGGGACTCACACGCATCCAGACTCACCATGCAATCCGCATTGGCCAGTACCTGAAACGATTGAAAGAGGCCGACAATAATGAGCGGTGACAGGTTACGAGGCTACGTGGACAAGACCTATGAAAAAAAACCATCCTATAGCCCTAGCGAGAACTTCTTCGTCGCAGCTTCTTGAGAAACGAGAAGAAGCTCTCAACTCGGCATTCCCATTGATATTTTATCCCAGATTATGCACCAATAGATTTTCCTTGGTTAGAAAATAGTATCTCAGGAATTTTGAAAAGAAATGTCAAACTTCGTTAATCATAAAATGGATGTAGGATTAATATCACTTGGTTTTGTGGTGGCTCTATTTGGTGCTGGTATTGGTATAGGTGGAGGAGCTCTGTTGGTTCCTATACTGATATCGGTATTCAAGTTTGATTTCAAAAAGGCCGCAAGCACATCTTTGGCGACCATTATACCTATTAGTTTTATAGGATCAATCAGCCATTTCGTTCTTTTTCCCCATATTCCGGATCTTAGATATTATTTTATTAGGAGCTGTTGCCGGAGCGATAATATCAAGTCACCTTCCGGCTCCTATACTTAAGCAGACATTTGGTATATTTCTATTTTTTATCGCTTGTAGATATGTAGCTGAAGAACTATTCATATACTATAATAGTATAAGATGCGGTACTAATTATCAAGAAGGGCCGTATAGTATAAGGAAGGAATATAAATAGTTAGAATCAGTGAACCGAGCAGGAAATACATGGATCATAGGCCCTGACCAGCATTTGAGAGAGTCTTTCTATCTCTTTTTCCTCCATTCCCTGTGCTATCAAATCATTAACCAGCTTATGGAGATCATAATATATATTGCCGTTATTCTGACTGGTGGGAATCACGCAATCCGCTTTCTCAATCTTTCCCTCTTCGTTGATCCGGTGGCAGTGATAGAGAACTCCGCGCGGAGCCTCCACCGCCCCTATCCCCTCACATCGCCCTATTTTGTAAGGTATTGAAAATTCAGAGGTATCCGAGTCGATCAATTCCAAAAGCAACTCTTTTGACTCATACATGATATGAAAGCACTCCACAAGTTGAGCCAGGTTATAGAAGTAGGGATTATGGACCTTTGGCCTTAAATTCAATCCTTCAGCCGCCTCTTTTGCCTTTGGGTGCAGCAGGTCATAATTATTGTTAAACCTTGCCAACGCACCTACTGCAAAGGATTCCCTGCTCAGCCTTGTCAATTTTGAGTTGGAGAAGTCCACAATGTATTCATTCGTCATGGAACGATATTCGTCTTCTTTTTTGCAGATGCCATCGCTTGAAATGAGATCCCCCCCGATAAATGGGTATCTGTTAACTCCTCTTAGAGATACGAATTCAGTCTCTCTGACAAAATCCGGCATCTTGAATCCCCTGAAGAAATCAAGCGCCTTCCACAGATAAGGGATAGTAGCATCCAGGTCTTTGGCCAGTTCTGTTAACTGTATTTTGCGTGGAACCTGTGTCAGACCGCCGATCTTTATGACTATTGGATGCGTGCTCCTGCCTACCAGAAGATCAGCGGCCCTGTTGGCAAACCCCTTTATTTTGACCGCAGTCTCAGCCACTTCCGGATGTGTCTGCATTAGCGGAATCGCACTGGGTACATTGAGAAAGTCAGGCGCTACCAGGAAAAAGAGGTGGAGGCTATGGCTCTGCAGGGTCTCGGCATGCATGGCAAGGAGCCGCACCTTCTGTGCCGGCTCCGGAATCCGGATCTTCAGTGCCCGTTCTATGGCCCTGGCGCTTGCCAAGGAATGTGAAATGGAACATATACCGCAGATCCTGGCTGCAAGGATCGGAGCCATTTCAATGGAAAGTCCCTTGAACATTACCTCAAAAAATCTGGGAGTCTCTACTACGGCCCAGGTACATTCAGCCAGCTTTCCGTCCTCGACCCGTATCCTGATATCTCCGTGCCCCTCGACCCGGCACAGATGCTTAATATCTATGTTTAACGATTTTACTGTTTTAACAGTCACTATTTAGAATCCCACTAAATGCGTTAAAGAATTTAACCCGTTCTGCAATATGTTCCTCAGTAAATCCCTTTTCTCTGAGTATCTCCATGAGCGATTCAAAGTTCGCCTCTTCCGAAGGCCCGCGGCAGCCCCAACAACCAAGCCGATTCCGGGGACAGACGGCATTACAACCAGCGCGTGTAACAGGTCCAAGACACATCATTCCCATATCGAGCACACATGAATTAAGACGTTGTTTACATTCAACGCAGACTGGATATTTTGGAAATTGTGGCTCTATTCCGAGCACCAGATGGCGCACTAACCACTCGAATTCATGTTTTGAAATGGGACAACCCGGCAGCTCTATGTCCACAGGGACTATTTCCGCCACCTTCCTGACCGGCCCGGTATCTACATGGTGTCCGTCATAGACCTCTTTTACCACGTCCGGCAGGGGAAAACGGCTTCTCAGGTTGTTCACACCTCCCAGGCAGGCGCACGCCCCCATTGCCACAAGAATTCCTGCCTGTTCACGGATTTTTTTGAGCCTTGCCACCTCACTGTCAGTGGTAATGCACCCGTCAATAAAGGCAATTTCATAGTCGTCACGCCTCTCAGAAGAGATCTCCCGGAAATTTACTACCTCCACCAGGCCAAACAGGGCCTTCAGGTTCTCTTCTTTATTGGTTATCTGAAGCTGACATCCTTCGCAGCCGGTAAAATCAAAGAACCCCACCTTCGGTTTTTTAAGCGTAATCCCTGAGTATTTCATTATATTAACACCTAAATTAAGCGGTTAGCCTTTAGCGGTTAGCTATTAGTTTAATGATTATCGGTCTGCTGCTCTGACAAGCAGGATGTTCTGCTATTACAAGCTTTTTTTCAAAGCTAAACGCTAATGGCTAACAGCTAATAGCTCAAGTCAGATAACATAGATGAGCTATATTGCTTCCTTGAGATTCATCACTGTCCAGTAATCAAATACCGGTCCATCCAGACAGGTGAATGTGGAACCTACGTTGCAACGGCAGCACTTTCCCATGCCGCAATGCATCCTTCGCTCCAGGGAGACAAACATGCGCTGTCTCGGAATGCCTATATCTGCAAGGTGGGCACATATAAATTTAAACATCACAGGGGGTCCGCATACAATCGCAAAGGTATCCTCTGGATCGATTGAGATATCCTCAAACAACTCAGTGATCAGCCCAACCTTTCCCTTCCAATTTTCATCAGGATTCTGGACTATTGTCAGGAGGTTCAAGTCATATATCTTGCGCCACTCTTCAAATTGGTAATCGAACAAGATCTGTCCGGGTTCCTTTACACCATACAGAATCGTAATGTCCTTGTACTCGGATCTGTGCTCGTTTACCCAGTATATTGGAGAACGAAGAGGGGCGATGCCAAGCCCTCCGGCTATTAAGAGGATATTACGCCCCACCATCTTTTGCATTGGGAAATGTGTTCCAAGGGGTCCTCTGATTCCAACCATTGCGCCTGGCTCTAAACGGTGGAGCATTCCTGTAACCTTGCCGGCCTTTCGTACGCAGAGTCCGATGAATTCCCTGTTCGAAGGGGAACTTGAAATGGATATCGGGACCTCTCCGCATCCCGGCAGCTCCAGCATCACGAACTGGCCAGGTAGAAAGGTAAATTTTTCTCTTTCGCAAGATCCTAATATCCTTATTTGGAAGAGCTTTTCCTGAGCTGTTAACTTGACAATATTGATAACCTCGGACTTAAAGCCCTTTTCTGTCTGCATCAGGAGAGATTTGTTGTTAAAATCCGGAGGCCTTTCCATGAAAGGCTCCAGATTTATATCATATTGCGGGATCTTAATATTCATTTTTCTCAGTCTTAATCAAATCATCAATCACGGCCTTGGGGCTGATCCCTGCCAGGCACGCCTTTCCGCAACGGTTGCATCCCACGCATAGCGATTGATTAAATGCCTCCACAAATCCTCTGAACTGATGATAATATCGATATTTCAAGCGAATATGCGCTTCCGGGCGAAAATTATGCCCCCCGGCCACAGCGGCAAAATCAAGGAGATTACACGAGTACAGAAATCTCCTCTTGGTGGCCTTTGTAAAGGTCAGATTAGTGTCCTCTTCTATGCCGTAACAATAACAGGTTGGACATACCATGGCGCAGCTTCCACAGCTCAGACATTTGTCCCCCCACTTTTTCCAGACCTCCGACTCGAATTCCAGGTCCATCAATTCAGGTAAGATGGTTATGTCAACCTGCGTCTTGAACTTTGATTTAATCTGCTCCTTTACTGTCTTAAAACGCTCCTGGTCTTCTTCTGTGACCTCCCTGGCATCGAATTGATTTATTATGATGTAGGCAGTATCTGAATTGATCGCCACAAAATATTTGTCCCCTATATCGGTTAGGAAGAGATCAAAACCATGAAAGGCCGTGTCCGTATTCATGGATCGGCAAAAACAATCTTCCAGAGGTTCATGGTCGAGTCCTATTATCAAGGTATTCTGCCTTCGCGCAAAATAATATGGATTAGGATATACACTCTTCAACATCACCTGATCGAGCTTTAACAAGGCATTAATATCGCAAGCCCTCATACCGATGATCACCCTCGGGTGAACCGTATATCGGATCTCTTGCTCCCAGTTGTTGTCTTCAAGACGATAAGTGGCGAAATCTTCCTTAAAAGGCAAGAAATAATTCTTGGGCGACGAATAGGATCGAGTATAGTCCATTTCAAGTTCTTCAAAGGAGTTAACCTTCAAAAATCTATAAATCTTGTTTCCCTCCAGGTCCTGATCTCTTGATCTTGGACCAATAACCTCGTTTTCCTCCAATAAGCCCTCTACCATCTTTTTGAAATTTTCTTTAGTAATTGTCTTAAACAGCATAAAATTACCTGAAAATCTTCTACCCTATTTGCGATTCAAAGACTTCACGTTTTGCCTTTTCTAAAATACTCTGATCTTGTTTCCAAAAGATGTCAAGAAAATCAATACACATTATCAAGATATTATTATACTGCAGGCAGAATGAAACTAAATGCCATTGAACTCACGGTCTTCGGCATCGTACAGGGTGTAGGATTCAGGCCGTATGTTTACCGCCTCGCCCTAAGATACGGCCTTGCCGGAATGGTCAGTAATACGAGTGAAGGCGTGCTTATCCGAGCCCAAGGACCCTGTTCAAGTCTCAGGGCCTTTGTCAAGGCCCTTAAAGATGAAGTCCCACGTCTGGCCTGCATAACATCCATTGAACAGAGACATATAGAGGCCCAGCAGGGCAGGAGGGGCTTTGTGATACTTGCGAGTCAGGCAGGCGGCGAGCGCAAAGTCCTCATCTCCCCGGACGTGGCTGTATGCAGAGAATGCGTCATGGAACTCCTTGATCCAGAGGACAGGCGTTATGGTTACCCCTTTATCAACTGCACAAACTGCGGCCCCAGGTTCACCATAATCGAATCCATGCCCTACGACCGGCCAAGTACCTCCATGAAGGTATTCCCAATGTGTAAAGACTGCGCTAAAGAGTACTATGACCCACGAGACCGGAGGTTCCACGCCCAGCCAAATGCCTGCTGGACCTGCGGCCCAAGCCTCTTTTGGCACGGATCGAATGGAGAATTTGTGCCTTCGGATAATCCTGTCTCCAATGCCGCAAAGGCATTGAGGCAAGGGCACATAGTGGCCGTCAAGGGGCTTGGGGGGTTTCACCTTGCAGTAGACGCCGGTTCTGAAAAATCAGTGGCCCTGCTCAGGGCCCGCAAGGGCAGGAGGTCAAAGCCCCTGGCAGTCATGGTGCGGGATATCGAAACGGCAAGGCGTCTTTGTCGTGTATCTTCAGAAGAGGCAGGGCTTCTTGTATCCCTGGAAGGGCCAATAGTGCTGTTGAAAAAGAATAAGGATGCAGATCTTGCCTCCAATCTCTCACCAGGGATCAGTGATCTGGGACTGATGTTGCCCTATACGCCTCTCCATCACCTGTTGCTTGCCCAAAGGGACTGTCCTGAGTCCCTGGTAATGACCAGCGGAAACCCTTGCAACTCTCCCATCTGCACTGGAAATGACGAGGCCCTGCAACGCCTTTCCGGCATTGCGGACTATTTCCTGCTCCATGACAGGGAGATAGTTTCCAGGGTCGATGACTCTGTGCTCAAGGTGGCGGCAGGCAAGACCAGGATGATCCGCCGCTCAAGGGGCTATGTGCCAAGGCCGGTCAGAATGCCATGGAAACTCCCTGCAATACTGGCCTGCGGTGGGGACCTGAAAAACACCTTTTGCCTTGCAAAGGGTAGGGAGGCATTCCTCAGCCAGCACATAGGGGACCTGGATGTCCCTGATACACTGGACTTCTTCAGACAAGGCCTTGAGCATTTGAAAGTGGTCCTTGGGATAATGCCTGAGAAAGTGGTCTGTGACCTCCACCCTGATTATTTCAGCACAAGGCAGGCAAGAGGACTGTCATTGCCTTGCATTGCCGTACAACACCATCATGCCCATGCAGTGTCGGTCATGGCAGAGTATGGACTTGATGAGACGGTGCTGGCAGTGATCCTGGACGGTGCCGGTTATGGACCGGACGGCACTGTATGGGGTGGAGAGCTGTTCCTTGCAAGCAGATCAGGCTACCGGCGCGTGGGCCGTCTTGGGCGTCTGCCGTTACCCGGAGGAGATGCTGCGGCCAAGGCCCCTTGGCGTATGGGTCTCTCAATTCTCTGGGCGACGTTTGGCCCTGATGGTCTCACAAATTCTGTCTTGCCCGCCCCGCTTTGTTCCATTCCAGAGGAAAAGAGGCGGGTAGTTGCACAGATGATGGCAAAGGGGTTGAATTCACCTGCTGCATCGAGTTGCGGTCGGCTCTTTGACGCTGTTGCGGCAGTCCTTGGGCTGAGATCTGAGTCGGAATATGAGGGTCAGGCGGCCATGGAGCTGGAATCTCTTGCCTGGGAATGCTCTGAAGAGATGTCCTTGAGAAGACCTGGATACCCGCTAACAATTAGAGAAAAAAAAGGGCTTTGGGTCATAGATCTGCATGAATTGACAGAGGCAATCATTAATGACCTCAGGGACAAGGTGCCAAAGAAGGCCATAGCCCTGGGTTTTCATGTCTGGCTTGCAAGGTCAATCGTTCTGCTCCTGAAGAGGCTGTCTGACGAGACCGGCATCAAGACAGTAGTGCTGGCAGGGGGCTGCATGCAGAACGCCCTCTTGCTGCAAGTCCTTATGGACCGTCTCGGCTGCGAGGGATTCTTTGTTTATGCCGGAGAGCAGATTCCTGCAAATGACGGGGGGCTGTCCTTAGGGCAGGTTGTGATTGGAGGAACTGGAAATGTGCCTGGCCATTCCCATGCGCGTCACTGAAATAAAGGACGATGATGATATGTCAACACCGCAAGTCGCAGTTGTGGACGTTGGTGGGATACAGAAGGAGGTCCGTCTGGATATAGTTGACCGCAGGCCCGCGGTGGGAGACTATGTCATAGTGCATGCAGGTTTTGCCATACACGCCCTGGACAGGGATGAGGCAGAGGGCAACCTGAGACTGTTGATGGAGACGGCAGAGGGCATCCGGTGAGGCACCTATGTGAATTCAGGGACAGAGGACTCACGATTTCCCTGGCAACAGAACTTGACCGGATTGTAGACAGGCCTATCCGGTTTATGGAGGTCTGCGGCACGCATACCATGGCAATATTCCGTCACGGCCTGCGTTCCCTGCTTCCTGAAGATCTGCACCTCATATCCGGACCTGGTTGCCCGGTCTGCGTGACCCCAACAGGACATATAGACGCATTTATCCGGATCGCCTGTATGCCCGGAGTCACTGTGGCCACCTTTGGTGATCTGGTCCGCGTGCCGGGCACAAATGGTTCGCTTGCGCGTGCCAGGTCTCAGGGGGCGCGAATTGAAGTGGTCTATTCCCCAATAGATGCCCTGAATCTGGCAGAGCAGCGTCCAAAGGACCTGGTGGTTTTTCCGGCCATTGGATTCGAGGCCACGATTCCCGGAGTGGCAGCTACCATTCTAGAGGCAAGACGCAGGAAAATTCAAAACTTTGCCGTTTTTCCCGCGCACAAGCTCATGCCCCCGGCCCTTGAGGCCCTGATGTCGCAATCATGTTTTGAAATACAAGGCCTCCTGTGCCCGGGACATGTGAGCACCATCATAGGGGCCAATGCCTATAGATTTCTATCAATGCGCTATTATTTACCCTGTGTAATCGCCGGGTTTGAGCCAGCAGATATTATTCAGGCCCTGATCTTATTGACAAGACAGGTCAGATATGGCAGGGCTGAAGTGGAAAATGCATATCCAAGGGCAGTAAGATGGGAAGGAAATGCCCGGGCCCAGGGCCTGATGCAAGAGGTCTTTGAACCAGTGGATTCAGAGTGGAGAGGAATGGGTATTATCCCCAGGAGCGGGCTTGCCATCCAGCCGGGATTCTCAGAATTTGACATTACAAAGCGCTTGGATATAGAAATCCCCCAAGTCCAGGGCCCCAAGGGTTGCCGCTGCGGAGAAATCCTTATAGGACAGTGTATGCCCAGTGACTGTCCCTTGTTCGCCACAGTATGCACCCCTTTGGACCCAGTAGGCCCATGCATGGTCTCTGCGGAGGGGACTTGCGCTGCTTATTATCGCTATGGGAGACACCATTGAAAAACAAGACTATTCTCCTAGAACATGGAAGTGGCGGCCTTGCCAGCCAGGAGCTTATAAGCCGGCTCTTTCTGACCCATCTGGGCAATCCGGTTCTCTCCTCTCTTGAAGACAGCGCAATTATAGAGACCAGTATCGGTCGGCTTGCCTTTTCTACTGACAGCTATACGGTTGATCCTATATTTTTTCCTGGCGGGGACATTGGTTTACTGGCGGTCCATGGCACTATAAACGACATTGCGATGCGCGGTGCGCGTCCTCTATGCCTGAGCCTTGGAGTGATTCTGGAAGAGGGTCTACTGATATCTGATCTGGAAAATGTTGTTCTATCCATCAAGGAGGCGTCTGAAAAAGCAGGGGTGCCGGTTGTAACCGGAGACACCAAGGTAGTGCCCAAGGGCAAGGGAGACAAAGTCTTCATCAATACCTCAGGCATAGGAATAGTGCCTGACGGGATAAACATATCTGTCAAAGAGGCAAGACCTGGAGATATCATAATGCTTTCTGGTACTATTGCAGACCATGGTGTCGCCATCCTGACTCGTCGAGCCGGGATCTCTATCCAAGGGGATCTCAAGAGCGACACCATGGCCCTGCACAGGCTTGTACAGTTATTGGTTGAGACCTTGCCGGAGGCGGTTCATACACTGAGGGACCCAACACGGGGAGGGATCGCCACAGCTTTTAATGAAATAGCCAAGACCGCAGGGGTCGGGATGGATATAGAGGAATCCAAAATACCTATCAGACCCGAAGTGGAAGCCGCCTGCGAACTCCTGGGCCTGGACCCGCTCTATCTCGCAAGCGAAGGGAAGTTCCTGGCCCTGATAGCCCCTGAGTACGCGGCACAGGCACTTGATATGATACGCTTACAGCCAGAGGGCAGGGACGCGGCTATCATTGGCAAGGTCACCAAGGACCCATCAGGCAGGGTCGTACTGAAGACTGCGGTTGGCGGGGCAAGACTAGTAGAGTCCCTGAGTGGTGAGCCGCTCCCCAGGATTTGTTGACTACCATAAATTGGCGTTAAAGAACGATGCATGAGCTGTCACTTGCACATGAATTGCTAAAGAAACTCTGTTCCCTGGCAAAGCAACATCATGCCGACAGAATCCTGGAGGTCAATGTGGCAATAGGGCCCCTGTCCGGCATAGTGGCAGACTCTTTCCGCTTTGGCTTTGAAGCCCTGGCACCGGCCAATTCTGTTACCAGGGGTGCCGTTCTGGTAATAGATAGCCCACTCCCTTCCTATAAATGCATACATTGCGGTAATATCCTTGAGTCTCAAAAGACACATCCAGGCTGTTGTCTCAGGTGCAACAGGACTAATTTCATATTGTGTGGCGGAGACGAGTTGCTCCTGTTGCAGATTAAAATAGAGTAGAGGCAAATCATGTGTGAAACTTGTGGATGTCAAACAATACATCATCATACATCACATAGAAGGGTAGTGGATGTCTTCGAAGGCCTCTTGGATGCAAATAACGCCCAGGCAGAGGCCAACAGGAGACACATAGAGGCCATGGGTGCAGTGGCCATAAACATGATAAGCGGCCCGGGGTCAGGCAAGACTACCCTCCTGGAAAAGACCATTGATCTTTTGAAGACACGGCTCCGTATAGGCGTTATAGAAGGGGACATTGAAACTGAGCTGGATGCAGACCGCATACGGGCCAAGGGGGTGCCGGTGGTCCAACTCACTACAGGCGGGGCGTGTCACCTGGATGCCCCCCTGATTCACCAGGGAATTCATTCCTTAGAGAGGCAGTTGAACGGGCGCGGGCTTGACCTTTTATTTATTGAAAACGTTGGAAACCTGGTATGCCCTGCCACCTTTGACCTCGGAGAACACAGAAGAGTGGTATTAGTCTCAGTCCCGGAAGGATCGGACAAACCAACCAAATATCCAAAGGCCTTTATGAGTTCTCATGCCTTTATTATTACCAAAAAAGACGTATTGCCCTATTTTGATTTCTCGCTGGAAAAGGCCGAGATCGAGGCACTGAAACTCAATCCAAAGTTGTCTGTCATATCTTTGTCCGCTTTTACAGGAGAAGGTCTTGATGCATGGGTCTCATATTTGAGGTCTTTAGAGAATAGAGGACGACCATGAAAAATTGACTTTCCTTTGGGAATAGCGGAGGGGGAACGAAGCTCACCGAGGCCGGGAGAGAATATGCCATGATCTATTAACCGCGCTGTCTCTAATATTCCGGGGGCATATTCTTAAGCTATGCCAGGGAAAAGACAGGGCCGTCCTTGCACACAAACTCATGGCCGATATTGCAGCGGCCACACATGACGATACCACATTTCATGTGCATTTTCAGGGAAAGGATGATCCTCTCCGGAGGGAACCCCACTTTTTCCAGGCTGTGTAAACTTGATCATGATGGGCAGGCTTAATACGTCTCATAAGAGTAACCTTTCACGGGCTTACAACGCCCGTTTTACTGCGACCCACCGAACTGTAAGCGTTTACAGGGTGCTGCAGATGCGAGGCGGAGGGTACGCAGACGTACTTCCTGTACTTCAAGTGCCCGACAACAAAGCAGATGCGGTGTCCTGTGAACGCTTACTCATAAGAACAGTTCTTTTAGCTTGTGCTTATCGGTTTTCAGGATCTCGGGTTTTCCGGAATAGGCAATTTTCCCCAGTTTAATTAATTTCTTAAACCTTCAGCTATGCTGATGGTCCCAGCTTTGCTATGCGGGTAAGTGGGAGTATTTTTTCACCGCCCGCTTCGCTCAAGACGCAAAGTTCGCAGAGAAAAAAATATGTTTACGCAAAAACCATAGTATATGGTCATTCAAAGCATATATACCGACGAATAGAATTGTATAGTTGCCATAAGGTTTGTAGCTTTTGTTTTCCTTCCTTTCAAAGGAAAACAAAAAGGAAGTAAACTTAGCGTTCTTTGCGCCTGGTTCCCTAAAGGTGTGCAGAAAGAGGTAAGAAATTGATAGACAATGATGAGGGCATTTGGGATATATTAGAATAACGCAGTTACATAGCAACGTCCCCCATTACAGTTTGAAAAAAGTATCTTGACAAATCAATTGCCGATGTATACCATATAGGTATACAAAAAGTACAATACAAAAAAGGAAGGTAAATAGCAAATGGCAAAAACGGCAATGACACATGCAAGACTTACGCCGGAAATAAAAGAAAAGGCTGAGACCATTCTTAAAGAACTGGGAATTTCCATTTCTGCTGCGTATGAGATGTTTTATCGACAGATTATTGCTCATCAGGGCATTCCATTTGATTTGCATCTTCCAAATAAAGATACGCTCCAGGCAATGCAGGACGCAAGAGACGGCAAGGGGAAAAGATACGATAGCGTAAACAAAATGTTTGAAGATTTGAAAGTTTGATGCTGCCGATTCGTCCGACATCCAGATTTAAAAAAGATTTGAAAAGGGCCGCGAAGCAGAGTCGAAATATAAAAAAACTGCAACAGGTTCTTGAGCAGTTGGCCATTCCTGCTCCTTTGCCTTCAAAGCACAAAGACCACAAACTGAAAGGAGATTGGATAGATTTTCGGGAATGCCATATTGAACCTGACTGGTTACTGATTTATACAATATCAGATTTCGAACTTAGACCGGTTCGCCTTGGCACGCATTCTGAGTTATTTGATTGAACGATCAAAAAAGCAGGGGGTTCTTGATGAATAAGTTAACAAAGTTACCAACGTTTACCCCTAGTGACAATGTGCCAACGTCTCCTAGATCACAACCCTTAGCGTTCTTTGCGCCTGCAGTGAACAGTATTTAGACAAAGACCCTTTTAGGGTCACCATCCAAGCCACCCTTTTTAGGGGTGGTAATTGACTGAATAGATGTGATGGCAGATTTCCAAGACCTCACGGACCTGATCACCATTAAATAACGTGGTCTTTC
Organism: Deltaproteobacteria bacterium; assembly: GCA_021159445.1. Classification (GTDB taxonomy): domain Bacteria; phylum Desulfobacterota; class Dissulfuribacteria; order Dissulfuribacterales; family UBA3076; genus UBA3076. The sequence goes on from JAGGRV010000512.1 coordinate 17,906, forward strand.
CTGCCCCGTTAGGGCCGGTAATTCCGATGATTGAGTTTTTTGGAACTTCTAAGGAGAAATCATCAAGGGCAATGGTCCCATCGAAATTCTTGTTGGCGTTTATGACCGGAATCTTCTACATAGGTTATTTTATCACTCATAACTCCATGAAAATAAAAGAAAACTAAACTTTAATGGTGTAGTAACAATTTTTTCTCAATTTCTTCCAATTTAAATATTTCCCAAAGTTTTTTCTGTACAGCACTTCTTTCAGTAATTCTTCGTTCAGCTTCTGTAGAACTATAAATCATAACGACCTCTTGAATATCTGTCAGTTCATCTTTAAGTACATTTATGCTCATTTTGTATCCTGCTTGTTCTGTCATCCATTGCATAACTCTCATAAGAATCATCGAAACGACGCAACAAAAAACATAAGCCCGAATCTTCGAATCCGTCCAATGTCTGATCGGTCGAAAACGTATTATCGTGATGTCTTTGAGTAGATGAAAATCATCTTCAATAATATTTTTTTCATTATATGTATCGATCAAATATCCTGTTTCTGCCTCCAGCATATTAGAAAATATAAGACTTTTACCAAACCGTTTTTCTCGTTCTTTGATTTCCTTTTTATTTTCTTCAAAATGAAGTTTTCTATCATGTATTGATATCTTAATGCATTTCCCATATCTACTTTTTTTCTTCATCGTATTAATTCCCTGAGTAATAAATTTAGGTGTCTTTTTGTAACTTTCCCACTTTTTAATAACCTCATATTTTAATTTCTCAATTCCTCTTCTCAATGAATGTATCTTCTTGCGTTTTGTAGCTGCATTAAATGTGAGAACAATGACACATTCCATGCCCATCACATTTTTCTTGCATCGGTAATAGCACCTGTCCTTCCAAACCCCATGGTATTTATCAAGTTCTATACCAATGAGATCTTCATGATGTGAAGGAACTAGAGCACCTACCCAGTTGATTTTCCCAACCATATTCGAAAAATTCTCCTTGCTGTTGTTACCTTTGTCGAGAACAAGAACTAAATCTGATTCAGATCCACAAAGCTTTTTAAGTGAAATAATTAGATCAGCCAAAATAAGAGAAAAAAGTTTACTGCCATGACAATTAGCTCTATAGATACGGCTGATCAGCGGAATGCCAAAAGATTTTTCTACGGCCATAAGTAGTCCAATATGTCTGAGGTAGTTTTTTGAATCTTTACTATGGCAGGTATTGGCTAATTTTGAACTTTTTGGTTCTTCGATATAAGTATAGAAATTCGTGGTATCATAACAAATAACACTGGGGGAGAGAGTCATTAACTGATCAATGCGATAAAAGAGTTCCGTTTCAATGGCAGTAAAAATTGTGTCGTCAATACACGCAAAAGGATCACTCTCAATTTTTTCTTTTTTTCTTCGCTTTTGAAGTTCTTTTTCCGATATTATACCGTCAGTTGCATACCAAAAGTTTTTACCAGTAAAATTATTCGGTTTGATATTCATCAATTCCGGGAGGATAGTCTTTTTTAACCATCCGCTCATTTTCTCTTTGCTAGTAGCATGATCTAAACGGTTAACGATTGTTACGAAAAAATAAATCCATAGATTTGTTTCAAACCGTTTACCATTAATATGTTTCATCAAAATTTGTGGTAACTCAATTTCAAAAGCTGTCTGATAAGCAGCCGCTATGAGACCGAAGTTCCGAGTTTTTACTTTAACCGGAGCTCTTTTTTCTTTAACGCATTTTAAAATTTTCTCAGCAGTTCCAAGATATGTTGCACGGGTACAAACTCTACTTTTCCCTGATCCCCGAGTTTTTCCAAAATCTTTTTTATTTATCTTTTCACGATATGTTTCCTGGTAAACATAATAAGTCTTATCGCCCTGGTTCCTTGTTATGATCGTCCCCACAATTAACTCCCTTAAAATTTATATTGATACACTTTATTATAAAAGTCAAGGTAAATGGGCCTTAAGGGGTTATGAAACTATTACTACACTAAAGAATCTAAAAAAA
>JAGGRV010000023.1:0-17500 GCA_021159445.1 Deltaproteobacteria bacterium
TAGTTTCCAGACAAATAAGCCTGTCGTTCATCCGGCGCATGTCTGCATCAATACGGTTTACCTTGTCAATAAGGGTGGCTAAGGAACGTACAATAAATAACTTGAACAAATTAACGTCTTTTTTGCCGTCTTCTTCGTTGCTCGTCGATCACATAACCCGTTATGCTCGCTCCTCGCGCCTTGAATACAACAAAAAATCCTGTTAATTTTTGTTCAACTTATTTATCTCCCGTTCCTAAGTCTGGGTAACAGTCAATGGATTTCCGCGAAGGCGGAAATCCATTGGATAGTCTCAAAATATGATTTGCCCGGATTTATTGAAAAGTTACCGTCAGGAAGGTGGATTTGGATTTTTTGCTAGTCTATCAATCTTAAAGGCTGGCCTTTCTTCTATTTCTTGGACGGCGTCTATCATTCTTAATAGAAAGATAAACAAATATACCTTCTCTTACGCTTTTCCGGCGATCCCGTCTATTTTTTCGTCGTTCCTTTTTCATCTCCCGTCTGGCAGGAGTATGTTTTTCCCCCTTTGAAGAGTCCATATTGACGGGAGCTGAACCTTTAACTACGATATCCATGAAAAAATCCTCTATATATCCATCTTTCTTAGTCGGTAGTGTCGGCAAAATACTTTAGGCTAAACGTAACTACTCAGGTATTCAGTGTCTGAACGAAAAGGCCGTTCAAACACAATTTTGAAAATGTTGAATTTAAAAAAGGAGGTAACCTTAATATATTAATTGTCCCTGGCCTAAATTGAGAAAACAAAATTTGGGATTTCCGTTCAGGCACTATATAGAATATCCATACAACACCAGTCCTCCTTGATTTTCATGGCCGGAACCTATAGAATATCTAAATTGTTGTGCATGACTGGACAGAACACCATTTATCATACGGGAAGACTTTTAGAGGACTCGTTCATGTCTGGTATTAACAGAAAGTTTGTTGCTTTATTCGTAAGCGTTCACAGGGCACCGCATCTGCTTTGTTGCCTGGCACTTGAAGTACAGGGAGTACGTCTGCATACCCGTCGCCTCGCATCTGCAGCACCCTGTAAACGCCTACAGTTCGGTGGGTTGCGGTAAAACGGGCGTTGTAATTCCGTGAATGGTTACCTTGATTTTCCAAAGCTAAACCCTAATGGCTAATAGCTAATCGCTCAATTTAGATAGCAGGTAGTCAGTCAATTTATCTTAATACTTTTTTTGATATTCAGGATTAGGTGGGAAAAGGGGAACAACTGTGCCAAAAGTTTCTGCAGATAAACTCGATCCGGGGATGAAACTTGCAAGGCCCGTGATCGTAAGTAATATGATCTTGATCAACAAAGATATAGAACTAACAGAGACGTTGATAAAGAAGATCCAGGATATGGAAATCAATGGTGTCTATATCGATGGTCCGTCTCAGCAGAGTATATCGAAAGATGAGGCACTTGCGCAACTGGACCGGAGATTCAAAAAAGTGGAAGACAAGCCATATATGAATGTGTTAAAAAAGCTAGTAAAGGAACATATAGAGGGCTTGTATGATTGACATAGACATAAAAAATCTGCGCAGGAAAGTTGAAAATATCAATAGCCTTCCAACGATACCAAGTACCCTGAAACAGATTTCAAAAGTTATAGGGGATCCTGTAATATCTTTGAAAGAAATCGGTGATTTTATAGGGAATGATCCTGCACTGACCACCAAAATTCTTAAGATGGTTAATTCAGCATTCTATGGATTCCCTGGCAGGATTTCTTCTACATCCCATGCAACTGTACTCCTTGGCTTGAATGTCATAAAGGGACTGCTTGTCGGCGTCTCTGTATTTGAAGCTATGCAGAATACTATGCTAGGGCTCTGGGAACACTCTCTCGGGTGTGCCCTTACATCAAGGCTAATGGCCAAGAGGAAGGGGCTAAAGGACTATGATGACGTTTATGCGGCTGGGCTACTCCATGACATAGGAAAAATCATTTTATTCCTTGAGTTCCCTAAGGAATACAAAGAAACAATGAATGAAGCGGAATTCAAGGAGATTACAATAGTTGAGGCAGAACGGGATCACTTTGTTACTAATCATGCTGACATAGGATCTTGGTTGGCAGAAAAATGGCTTTTCCCTCGCAACTTGATAGAAGTCATAAAATATCATCATAAACCACACCTCTCAAAAAATGCTCCTATCGAAACTGCAATTGTTCATCTAGCTGATATTTTCATGAGGGCAAACGGGGTGGGTTTTGCTGGCGATCCTTTTGTGCCTGCGGTAAATCCCGTCGCTTTTGAGACCCTTAAATTGAGTGAAACGGACATAAAAGAGATACTAGAAGAAATGGAAGATTCCCTGGAGGTAACGGAAGAACTATCTCTATAATAATGAATGATTCCGCTGAAAAAACCCAATCTGCGGCATTGCTTCAATTTTCCAGTCACTGCGACGTACGATAAGTACGTCTCATTCCCGGAAAATTTTGCGCCTTGCATCTCGGGCTTTTTGAGCGAAATCATGTTTCGGGCTTTTTGCAGTGTAATAATGAATACAATTGTAGTTGTTTCTCAATATATCATTTCAATAAATATCATAGAGAGTGTCTTGAAAAATTTGTACAAGGCACTTGTTTTTAGCAAGATAGAGCCTGCTCTGGACTATATTTATAATTCTATGCCAGATCTAATAATTCTTGCTATCAATATGGATGATTCTTTCACAATCAATATTCTTAATAATCTAAAGAAAGATCCTATGTTTAATCAATTACCTGTTCTTGCTGTTTTGCCTGATCAGTTTGATATCTCCAGCTGGGATCCCTCATTTGCTGAAGATTATATTTGGGAAACCGACCTTGAAAGAGAAATACTTGCAAGGGTTAATTTATGTATTCTTAGATCGAACAGGGTTGTCGAGATCAATCCGTTAACAAGGCTCCCAGGAAATATTTCAATAAACAGGCAGATACAGGATAGGCTTGAAAAAGGCAAAGAGTTTGCTATTGCATATGCAGACCTTGATTATTTCAAACCCTTCAACGACTATTATGGCTTCAGCCGTGGAGATGAAGTTATAAAGATGACCGGACGTCTTATCCTGAACATCGTAAAAAATAAGCAGCCTAATAATAGTTTTATAGGGCACATAGGGGGCGACGATTTTATATTTATAATGGATTTAAACTTTATAGAAGAGACATCTCAGGAAATCATAGATGCCTTTGACAAAATCATATCCATCCTCTATAACCCTGAAGACAGAATAAAGGATTGTATCGAATCCATCGACAGACAGAACCGTGCAAGAACATTCCCTATAATAAGCATTTCCATAGGGATTACAAACACTGAAACTGGGACGTTTTTACACTATGGTGAAATCACGGGACGGGCATCGGAGATGAAAAAATACGCAAAACAATTCAAAGGTAGTTGCTACCGATTGGATAAAAGAAAAGATCTCTTTGCAGTGTAATTATAGATTACAAGAAGGATGAGAAATTATCTTATCTAAAGGGATTGCTCAAGCCGGTTTTTGGTCTAAAATTTTTCTCATATTTTCCGAAAGTTGATTAATGGTGAATGGTTTTTGGATAAAACCATTGCGACTACCATTTAGTATCTTAGATGCTTCCTTATCTACGCTATAACCACTTGAAAGGAGAAATTTTACATCAGGATCGATCTTTTTTATCCTATTATAAGTCTCAGTCCCTCCCATGCTTGGCATGACCATATCCAGAATGATGACGTCAATCTGGTCCTTATTTTGTTGATAGATTTCTATTCCTTTTTCCCCACTTCTGGCCGTGAGTACCTTATAGCCTAGTATACCTAGAATTTCTCTGCCAACTTCGACAATCATATCTTCATCATCTATCAAAAGGACAGTTCGAGATTTTTTTATGTCTTTGACTGACCCTTCCCCTTTCCCTTCCTCTTCTATGATCTTCTTTTCAGAGGCTGGTAGATAAATGATAAATGTACTTCCCTCACCTTCCTTGCTGCTAACAGTTATAAAACCCTCATGATTTTTAATGATTCCATAAACAGAGGCAAGTCCTAAGCCTGTACCCCTACCTATCTCCTTCGTGGTAAAGAATGGATCAAATATCTTTTGTTGAGTTGCCTTATTCATACCAATACCTGTATCGGTTACGGAGATCCTCACATATCTACCGGCTCGCGCATGATAGTGCTTTATATAATCCTTATCAATTATGAAGTTTTCTGTCCGTACATACAGATCTCCACCCACGGCCATTGCCTGTGAAGCATTGATATAAAGGTTTAGCAGGACCTGCTCCATCTGTTTTTGATCGACCTCCACGGTCCAAAGATTTTCCTCATATGTGGTATGAATATTAATCTGTTTCTGAGTATAGCCAAACAAGCGATTTTGTTTCTTTATAACTTTGTTCAAATCAGTGGGTTTGACCTCATATTTACCTCCTCTGGCAAAACCTAAAAGCTGTTTTGTAAGATTGGCCCCTCTCTGGACATATGTTTCTATATTTTTTAGCTTCTCGTAGCTAGGATGACTGGAATCCACATCTAAAAGCATCAAGGATGTATTTCCTTGGATAGCCATGAGCAGATTATTAAAGTCATGGGCAATACCCCCTGACAAAGTGCCCAGAGATTCCAACCTCTGGGCACTTTGTAACTGCGCTTCAAGGCGTTTCCTATCAGTTATGTCTCTCAGAATACCATAGGCCCCGAGGTATTTGGAATCTTCTTCTGTAGTTGGCTTGTTATACATACCGGTGGATTTCAACTCCATTGTTAAATATTTGACTTCACAAGGCCCAAAACGATTGTTTTCGTTACAGATCTTTATTCTCAGTTCACCATGGGAAACACGTTCGTCGGTCCTCCTCTCGTTAAAGAACCAATTAGCCTTTTCCAGATCCTTTTCATAGATAATGGTAGTATAATGTTTTCCGATAAGTTGCTTGGCCTTAAACTCAGTTAAGTGCTCAACGACATCACTAATAAAGGTAAAGTTGCCCTTGTTATCCAGTGTATAAATAATGTCAGGGGAATTTTGAATCAGATACCTGTAACGTTTCTCTGACAGATCCAGCTTTCCATTAATAGAGCGGTTCTCACATGTTAACATCTTTTGATTTATGGCATTTTTTCCTTTTGTGAGTAATTCTTCAGGCTCGAAGGGCTTTTTGATATAATCGTAAGCCCCTCTTCTCAGCGCTTTTAACGCAGTTTGCATGGAGGCATGCCCCGTTATAATAATGACCATAGTATCGGCATGTTGCTGATTTATGTAGTCCATGATCTGGAAACCATCCATATCCGGCAAAACTAAGTCCAGAAAGACAAGATCAAAGGCGTTTTTGGCCATACATTTTATGGCTTCATGGCCATTATTGCTCGTTTGTACTTCTTCATAGCCACTATTATTTAACAATAGTTTCAAGCTGTCACACATACGAGGTTCGTCATCAACGACCAAGATCTTAGATGCAGACAACATACTCATCTCCTCTGTGAAATCTGATTCTAATGAAAGGCCCTATTTGCGGCATTGCTTCAATTTTTTCATTATTGCGACATACATCTAAGTACGACTTATTCCATAAAAAATCGCGTTTTAGTTTTGGGGATTTTTGAGCAAAATCCATTTTTGAAGTAATAATTAAATTTTTTGTCCTCTTACGACAGGTAATCCTATTTTAAAGCTGGTGCCTTTTCCTTTCTCACTTTCATAAGCCAAGGTCCCATTCAATGATTTTATGATTTCATAAACAATGGATAGCCCTAATCCGGAGTGGCCATGACTTTTTGAGGTTACGAACGGCTCGAAAAGTCGAGGCTTAATTTTATCGGAAATACCTGGTCCCTCGTCAGTGATAGTGATTTCCATATTTCCTTGGTATTCTCTGTATTCAGATACTAACTCGCCTTCAAGATATCTGGAAATATGTCGGGTTTTGATATACAGATTCCCTCCCATAGGCATCACTTCAACAGCATTCTTGATGAGATTTATAAAGACCTGTTTTAGACTATCTTTTTCTGTTATAATCGTTGGTAGTTTATCTTCGAGATCCAGATGGACCTTAATATTGGAATGCTCCGACAAAAATCCCGCCATAATCCTTATAAGATCTGACAATAAAACGTTAATATCTACTGGTACAAAATTGCAAACTCTTCGTTCGGAAAATGCAGTCAAAGAACGGAGGATCATTGTGATACGATCAATTTCTTCATTGAGGTTCTCGATTTCTTCTTGAGCTGGATCCTGTGCGGACAACTTCATCCCGAGAATTTTGAGATAATTTTTCATAATACCCAGAGGGTTATTCACTTCATGGACCACTTTTCGAGCCATGGACAACGATGCAGCTAATCGTTCAGATTGAATCCTATCAAGCTGGTTCCGTCTCACTTGATCCACATGTAAGGCCAACGCCACGTTATTGCTAAACATGTTCAAGAGCGGGGAGTGCTTTGAAAGGTGAGAAAATTCAACCTGATCCAGTCCAAGGACAATGACCCCTACATATTCGCCCTGGGCGAGCATAGGGATGCATAGCATTCCCTCTTTACCGATGAATCGAATGATCTGTTCATCTATAATAATCGGTTTGGTATCTGCGAAGTCGGTAAATGAGTCGAGAGGTTTCCCTTTAGCGAGGGAGGTAGCTAATAAACTTTTGTCGGCTTGCATGGGGATAATAAGGTTGCCGATCATGAAAGAGTTATTTTCTTCTTCGGTGGCCTTGCAAATGAGCCCCTTTTTCTTCGGGTCATAGAGGAAGAAAAGGATACGTTTTATATCAAACAGGACCTTGATGCTTTGCTGAGCTGTCATCACAATTGTATCTTCGTCATTAGCTTCAAGGAGATTTTGAAGTGTCCCTGTTAAGAGGGAAAACTCCCGGACTTCACGTGCCAAATCCCCATGTTTCCCTCGGCCTTTTTCAGAAAGGATAGCTTTCTGATCCTTTGGTGGCGCAATTTCTATGCTCAATAAATGGGCCACATTTTTCAATTCTTCTTCTGCCAAAGACAATAACTCTTCAACTTGGGATCTACTGAAGCCATAGAGGTCTTCTGCAATATTATAGTCTTCATCCTGTTGCTGAATATGGGATAAGGCATTAGCTACATATACAATCTGTACCAGTGGGAGAGCATTTAGTATCCTGTTTTTCGGTTCATGGTGATATAGTAATGAGTCTGCCATAAAGGATTGAAGGTTCCAACGATGCATTAACCAGGCCCCAACTTCGCTATGGGTAGCACCAAGTTGCCTTTCACCTGCAAGGAGAAGATCATGCTGGTCTTTACAAGTCTCCAAGAGTTTTCTGTATTGTTCCGGGAAGTTGACCCAGAAAACCAATTTTCCAATATCATGTAAGAGCCCGGACAAAAATGCTTCATCAGGATGGGTGTAGTGAGTTTTTTCCGCAATAAGCTTTGCCACCACGGCACATTTCAAGGAGTGCCACCAGAAGGACTTCAGGCTAAAGACAGAGTTTCCTTTAGTCTGATTAAAGACTTCGTATACTGACGCGCCTATAGCAATATTTTTTATGGCATTGGTACCAACAAGTACAACGGCCCGATGCATACTTTCAATTCTATGAGGCAATCCATAATAGGCCGAGTTGACCAAGTTCAAAATTTTGCTGCTTAGTGATGGATCATTCTCAATAATCTTGGAGATCTTTTTGAGATTTTCTTCATCCTGTCTGCATGCATCAATCAGTTTTAGGAGAATATTGGGTAGTGTTGGTAGATACTTTTGTGTTTCTATTTGTCTAAATAAGGATTCTCGTGTTTGCATTTATATGGAACCCATTCTAATTTTTTTACTAGCAGCCAATCTATAAAGAGAACTTCATTCTCAATAAGTAAATCGGCATCCTTTATTTTATCTGTCAAAACCACCGCCTTTGGCGGTGGTAGTTGACTCATCAGTTTACACTTTTTTGAAAAAACCCTACAATCCCATGGCCCATTCCAGCACGGCCTTGTGAAGGTGCATCTTGTTTTCCGCCTGGTCCCACACTACTGAATGTTCCCCTTCCAGCACCTCCTCGCTTATTTCCTCTCCTCGATGGGCTGGGAGGCAGTGGAGGACAATGGCATCTGTTTTGGCCTTGGCAAGAAGAGCATCGTTGATCTGAAAAGGGGCAAATATCTTACGGCGTTTCGAGGCCTCTCGTTCCTGGCCCATACTGGCCCACACGTCTGCGTTTATGACGTCAGCACCTTCTACCGCCTTTTTTGGATCAGTCGTAAGTGTGATGGGTGCTGTGGACTCAGTTTGGGCTTCGCTTAAAATCTCTTTGTTAGGCTCGTATCCCTCTGGGCAGGCTAGGGCCAAGGCAAACCCAAGCCTGCTTGCAGCCTGGATCCATGAATGGGCCACATTGTTCCCATCCCCTACCCAAGCGACTTTTAGTGCATTTATGTCTTCATCCTTGTACTCCATGACAGTCATGATGTCAGAGAGGACCTGACATGGATGATGCTGATCCGTAAGTCCATTGATAACAGGGATGTCTGACCACCTGGCAAGCTCATCAACCACGTCCTGGCCAAAGGTGCGGACCACGAGACCGTCCAAATACCGGGAGAGAACCCTGGCTGTATCCTTAAGGGGCTCTCCTCTTTTTAGCTGAAGGTCTTTTGAAGACAAAAAGGTCACGTTGCCGCCCAGTTGTAACATCGCGGCTTCAAAGGAGACCCGAGTTCTGGTAGACGGCTTTTCAAAGAGCAACCCTATGATTTTGCCTATGGCAGGTCTATAAGGTTGACCGGATTTATAGAGACTCTTAAGCTTCAAGGCCCGGTTGATCAGAAAGAGGATCTCATCAGAGGCCAAATCAAAAACAGCCAGATAATGTCTTGGATTTGGCGATTTTTTCATATATTATTCTCAATCGCATTTAGCATGGCATTGATTTCCGCTTTGGTAACAATTAAGGGCGGTACCAGGCGGAGTATCTTTTCCTGGCCCAGCAGCACCAAAAACCCCTCTTCCATGAGCCTGTTGGCCAATTCAGGCACGGGTTTCCTGAATTCAATGGCCTGGATAAGTCCCCTGCCGCGCACCTCAAGAATTGCTTTCGGATGCCTGCCCGCCAGGGATTCGAGACCTTTTTTAAGGTATGTGCCCGTCTCCTTCACCCTGTCAAGAAAACCGGGTGATGTCAGGGTTTCGATAACCACCTTTGCCGCAGCACAGGCCACCGGGTTTCCACCAAAGGTGGATGCGTGGCTCCCGGGCCGCAGGCATGATATCACTTCCTCTTTCGCGAGCATAGCCCCTATGGGAAACCCGTTTCCAAGGGCCTTTGCAAGGCAGATCACGTCGGGGACTACCGGGGTCTGTTCATAGGCAAAGAGTGTCCCGGTCCTTCCCATCCCCACCTGGACCTCGTCAAACATGAGCAGGGCGCCCAGGCGATCACAGATCTCCCTGGCTGCAAGGAGAAACTCATCACTGACCGGCCGTACCCCTCCCTCTCCCTGGACGGGTTCGATCAGGACCGCAGCGGTCCTCTGACCTGCAGCCAGCTTGAGGGCGGTGATGCTGTCGGGCGGGACATGGATGAAACCTGATGGCATGGGCTCAAATCCCTGCTGGAATGCAGGTTGTCCCGTGGCGGCCACTGTTGCCAGGGTGCGGCCGTGAAATGATCCCTCCAGACAGATCACCTCATAACAGTCAGGACCGCGATTTTCGTGGCCGTAACGGCGGGCCAGCTTAAGGGCTCCCTCTACGGATTCCGCTCCTGAGTTACAGAAAAATACCCTGTCGGCAAAAGAGTTTTCCGTAAGCAGATGTGCCACTTCCAGTTGGGGCAAGGTCCAGTATAGATTTGAGACATGGACCAGTGTCCCGGCCTGGCGGGCTATTGCCTCCGTGACTCCGGGATGGCAATGCCCCAGGCTGCAGACGGCAATCCCTGCAGCAAAGTCCAGATATTCTTTCCCCCTGTCATCCCAGACCCTGCAGCCCTTTCCCCTCACCAGAGTTACGGGAAAACGGCTGTAGGTATCTGCAACACAGGAGCTGAGTGATTGAATTGTCACCGGACAATCTCCGTTCCAACCCCGGCATCTGTGAACAGTTCCAGCAAAATGGCGTGCTCCTTCCTTCCGTCGATTATGTGGGCCTTATTGACCCCGTTGCTGACGGCCCTCAGACATGCCTTTAGTTTCGGGATCATTCCGCCGGTTACAGTGCCATCTTCCAGGGCCTTTCTTGCCGTATCCGCTGTCATGGATGGAATCAGTTCATCCTTCGAATTCATGACCCCCGAGACATCTGTCAGGAGTATGAGCTTTTCAGCTTTCAGTTCTCCTGCTACGGCCCCTGCAACAAGGTCGGCGTTTATGTTGTATGCCTGTCCCTCAGGTCCGACGCCGACCGGGGCTATAACCGGTATAAAACCTGAGCCCTCAAGGGCCTTAAGCACCCCTTCATTGACAACTGACACCTTTCCCACTTTTCCAATATCTATAATTTCAGGCGGACGTTCATCACCGGTGTATTTGTAAATCTTCATGGGATCAGCCTGTATGAGATCGCCATCCCTGCCGGACAGACCCACCGCCCGTCCTCCATGGCGATTGATAAGGCCCACTATCTCCTTGTTGACAGTACCGACCAACACCATCTCCACCACGCTCATGGTCTCATCATCAGTGACCCGCTGGCCTTCGACAAACATGGGCCGGATACCCATCCTCTCCATTATTTGGCTTATCTGGGGCCCGCCTCCATGGACAATGACCGTATTGATGCCCACGTATTTCATCAGGATGATGTCCAGCGCGAACTTCTCCTTGAGGGATTGTTCCGCCATGGCGTGGCCACCATACTTTATGACAATGGTCTTGTCGGCAAACTGTCTGATATAGGGAAGGGCCTCAATAAGAGTCTGGGCCCTTGATAGATTGTCCATAAATTATCCAATCAAATTTTTATTAAACCTGGATTGAGCGATTAGCTGTTAGCCATTAGCGTTTAGCTTTGGAAAACATCCTGTAATCATTAAGCTAATAGCTAACCGCTAAAGGCTAATTACTCAACTTAAAAGATCACAGGATAAACCTGCTCAAATCCTCGTCTTTGGCTATATGCTTCAATCTCTCCTGTACATATTTTGCTGTGATCATAATCTGCTGAGGGGCAATATCAGGGGCATCAAAAGAGATTTCCTCAACCAGTTTTTCCATTACGGTATGGAGTCTTCTAGCCCCTATATTTTCCATTTGCTCGTTTACTTCAAAGGAAATCTTGGCTATTTCTTCGATTGCCTCTGTATCAAATATCAGCTCTATGTTTTCTGTGTCGAGCAGTGCCTTATATTGAGTGACAAGGGCATTTTCCGGCTCTGTAAGTATCCTTACAAAGTCTTCCTGGGTCAATGGGTTCAGCTCGACCCTGATTGGGAACCTTCCCTGAAGCTCAGGCAGTAAATCAGAGGGTTTTGAGACATGGAAAGCACCGCTTGCGATGAATAGTATGTGGTCTGTCAGCACGATGCCATGTTTGGTGTGGACAGAAGTGCCTTCCACTATAGGCAGGAGGTCTCGCTGAACTCCCTCCCTTGAAACGTCCGGGCCGCCGGTTCCACTCCCCTTGGCAGCAACCTTGTCAATTTCGTCCAGGAAGATGATCCCTGATTGCTCAACACGGGCAATGGCCTTTTTCACCACCTTGTCCATGTCTATTAATTTTCCTGCTGCCTCTTGTTCAAGGATTTTTTTGGCTTCAGAGACCTTTACATGACGACGCTTCCGCTTGTTAGGCATTATGTTGGATAACATGTCCTGGACGCCACTCTGCATCTCTTCCATGCCCGCGGCAGCAAAAATTTCAATCATTGGTGAAGAGGGCCTTTGGGCAACCTCCAGCTCCACGAAGCGATCGTCCAGCTTTCCATCTCTCAGCATCTGACGGAAGCGTTCCCTGGTAGAGGTTTCTCCTGCGTCTTGCTCGCTTTTAAGACTCGGTAACAAGATGTCCAGGAGCTGGTCTTCAGCAAGGTCTTTAGCCCTTGCCTCCACCTTTTCCTTTTCTTCGGATTTCACCATGTCTACTGCAAGGTGGGTGAGGTCCCTGATCATGGATTCAACGTCACGGCCCACATATCCAACTTCAGTGAATTTGCTCGCCTCGATCTTGAGAAAAGGAGATTTTGCCAGTCTGGCAAGGCGTCTTGCAATCTCAGTCTTACCTACTCCTGTGGGCCCAATCATAATGATGTTTTTAGGGGCGATTTCATCCCGGAGCGGCTCAGGGACCTGCTGTCTTCTCCATCGATTCCTGAGCGCTATGGCCACTGAACGTTTGGCTTGGGACTGGCCAATAATATACTTGTCCAGCTCGGTTTCTATCTCTCTTGGTGTTAAAGGTTTGATTTCCGCAATTTCCACTGGATTTATTATTCCTCCTGAGATTCCAGACTTTCAACTATTATATTTTCGTTAGTGTAAATACAGATAGAGGCCGCAATGTTCAGGGAAACTTCGGCTATCTCCATGGCTGAAAGATTACTGTGGGCCACAAGGGCCTTTGCTGCAGAAAGGGCATAAGGCCCTCCTGAACCTATGGCCAATATGTCGTCATCAGGTTCTATTACGTCACCGGAGCCTGAGATGAGGAGAGAATTTTTTTCGTCAACTGCAATCAACAGGGCCTCAAGCCGCCTTAAAATTTTGTCTGTGCGCCAATCCTTGGCAAGCTCAACTGCTGCACGCACCAAATTACCCTTGTATTGCTCAAGCTTCTGCTCAAGCTTTTCAAACAGGGTAAAGGCATCGGCAGTTGCGCCTGAAAAACCGGTAAGGACCTTTCCGTTGTAAAGTCTTCTTATCTTTCGTGCCTTGTGCTTGATAACCGTGTTCCCCAGTGTCACCTGCCCATCGCCTGCAAGCACCGCCTCGCCATTATAACGAATAGCCAGGACAGTAGTACTACGAATATTGTCCTTTGTTCGGCTCTTTACTTTATTATTATACACGTTTTACTCCATATCCTTAATTTTTTGATTTTTTCCATTCACTGATTCTGCTGAAAAACCCAATCTGCGGCGCACAATAAATGTTGAATGCTGAATTTTGAATTAAGGTATATGTCTTTTAAATCTTCTTCCACAATTCAACATTCAACATTTAGCATTCAACATTATTCTTTTTTATTTTTCCCTTTGCTTTTTTTGCTCTAGGGTGGGCGTTGTCATATACTTCGGCCAAATGACTCAGGTCCAGGTGCGTGTAGAGCTGCGTGGTCGCAAGACTCACATGACCCAGCATTTCCTGGATCGGTCTGAGGCCTGCACCTGATTCAAGTAAATGGGTCGCCATGGAGTGACGGAAAGTATGAGGAGTAACAGGCGAGTTCAGCCCGACCTCTAACCTTCTCCTGGCAACCAATCGTTCTACACTTCGAGGACTTAACCTGGTGCCCCTTCGATTGACGAAGAACGCCTTTTCGTCTTTGCAATGCAGCCTTTCCAATAATGCATCTCTGAAAGGCAAATATGCATTCAATGCCTTGGCTGCCTTGCTGCCAAAAGGAATTACTCGCTCTTTATTGCCCTTGCCCCTCACACGCACCATCTCAGGTGAGAGGGAAACACTGGAAACATCCAGACCTGAAAGCTCGCCAACCCTTATTCCCGAGCTGTACAGCAGCTCAAGGATGGCCCGGTTTCTTAGATCCTGGAATCCCTTATCTTCACCGGTTTCTACCATGGAAAAGGCCTCATCTACAGAGAGATAAGCCGGGAGGTTTTTTTTTGTTTGAGGCGCCCTTATGCCATCAGCAGGACTCTTTTTAACTATCCCTTGCCTGAGCAGGAACCGAAAAAAGCTTCGAATGGAAGCAAGTTTACGGGCCACGGTGCTCCTGCTTGCTCCCCTTTTCAGCATTGAAGCAAGCCACGCCCTTATTTCTTTTGCAGTGATAGAGATTGGATTTTTCCCATAGCCTATAAACCTACTAAGTTCCTCAAGGTCTCTTCGATAGGCTAGTATCGTGTTCGGAGAAGCATTCCTCTCAACCTTGAGAAAATCCATAAATGTCTTAATTTCATTAACCATAACCACGCTCTGTCCGAGTACAAGAAATGAAGTAAGGTTTTTTTCTATACCACACATCTCCTAGAATTCAATAATGATCTCATTATAATGGATGTTTGATGGGATTTATTTACTCATGATTAATAAGAAAAAGAACGAAAAATTTATATGGGCTCTTGAGATAAAACTTGTCTGGTATATAGGAAAGTGAGGACTTCTATGAAACTTGAGGAGCTTAAAGCATGGATTGGGCTACAGTTGGTGCCCGGCGTCGGGAATATAACCCTGAGACGGCTTGTAGAACACTTCGGCTCAGCTAAAGCAGTATGGGAGGTCAGGCCTGCTGATTTTTCAGAGATAGTGCGATTGCCTGCTCAGGTTCGAGACGCCCTGGCAAAAGGTCCTGATGAAAAAGCCCTCGAGCGTAGCATTGGTATCCTTGAAAGGGTTGGCGCATGGACTATGACTTTTTTGAGTAAGGATTATCCATCGCTCTTGAATGAGATACAAAATCCGCCGGCACTACTTCATGGTATCGGTGATCCCTCTTCTCTAAAAAAGAGAGCAGTTGCTATTGTCGGCTCAAGATACCCCAGTTCTTATGGGCTGGATGTAGCTCGAATGCTTTCATCTGAACTTGTGCAACATGGCTATACAGTAATCTCCGGCTTGGCCCTTGGGATAGATACCGCTTCTCACGAGGCGGCCCTCAGATCAGGGGGCAACACAATAGCTGTAAAGGGATGCGGTATAGACGTGGCTTACCCCAGACAAAATACAGATCTTGTACGTCGCATAGCAGATCATGGGGCAGTGATTACCGAATTACCACCTGGCTCATCTCCGGAGGCAAGAAATTTTCCAATTCGTAACAGGATCATCAGCGGTCTCTCCTATGGAGTCGTAATAGTCGAGGCAAATATGAAAAGTGGGTCTCTGATCACTGCTTCCTGCGCTCTGGACCAGGGTAGGGAGGTAATGGCAGTTCCGGGGAGTATTTATTCCTACAGGAGCAGTGGTACACATTGGCTTATAAAGCAGGGAGCACGGTTGGTAGAAAATTTTACGGACATAATGGAGGAGCTTGGCGCAGAAAAACAAAGGCACAATAAAGACCTTGTGCCAGGCGTTTCCAAAGAGCGACCCGAGCTTTCTCCTGAGGAACAAAATGTTTTTGACAAACTTGAGCCCTATCCGCAACATATAGACAATATTGCTAATCTATGCGGGCAGTCTGTCGGTCAGGTCAGTGGACTTTTACTACAAATGGAGCTAAAAGACCTGATTCAGGCTTTTCCAGGCCAAATATACCAACTTAAGTGAGAGTGATTTCATGAAAAAGGGTTTGATAATTGTAGAATCCCCAACCAAAGTGCGGACTATTAAGCGCTATCTGGGCAAGGACTTTGATGTCAGGGCCTCAGTAGGCCATGTGAAGGATCTTCCCAAGAAACGTTTGGGCGTTAATGTCGAAGATAACTTTAGGCCGGAATACGAGATAATCAGTGGTAAGAACAAAATAATTAAAGAGCTTAAGTCTGCAGCAACCAAAGTGGATAACATATATCTGGCCCCTGACCCGGACCGTGAGGGAGAGGCCATAGCATGGCATATAGCAGAGGAACTCCAGGCCAAGCGGGGAAAAGCCAGACAGTTCCATCGTGTGATGTTCCATGAACTGACTGAACAGGCGATCAAGAAGGCTATTAAATCCCCGGAGAAACTGGACAGGAAAAAGTACGAGTCCCAACAGGCAAGGCGTATCCTGGACAGGCTGGTTGGATATAAAATATCTCCTCTGCTCTGGAGTAAAGTCAAAAGAGGCCTTTCAGCAGGACGTGTCCAGTCGGTAGCAGTTCGTATAATATGTGACAGAGAGAAGGAAATTCAGGCCTTTGTGGCAGAAGAATACTGGACTGTTGCTGTTCAACTGGAAGGCCCCAACCCGCCTCCCTTTTTGGCAAAGGTAATTGCTCTTAAAGGTAAAAAACTCTCAATTCCTGACGGGGAAAAGGCCCAGGAGATAGTGAGAGACCTCAAAACGGCTGATTTCAGGGTTAAAAAGGTTGAAACTAAAGAGAGAAAGAGATACCCCTCACCTCCGTTTATTACCAGCACAATGCAGCAAGAAGCAGCCCGCAAGATGCGGTTTTCTGCTAAAAAAACCATGATGTTGGCCCAGAGACTTTACGAGGGTGTTGATTTGGGAGATGAAGGTCCGGTTGGGCTCATAACTTATATGAGGACCGATTCTACCAGGGTAGCCAAGGAGGCGGTAAAGGAGGCTAGAACTCTTATTAATGGGAGGTTTGGCAAAGATTTCGTGCCACAAAGGGCACCGGTTTATAAACGGGGCAAGATGGCCCAGGATGCCCATGAGGCAATCAGGCCTACCTCGGTTGCCAGGACTCCCGAGGATGTTGCGTCCTATCTGGATAAGGACGCTTTGGCTCTATACAACCTTATCTGGAAACGCTTTGTTGCCTCCCAGATGAGTCCTGCAATATTGGACCAGACCCGTGTGGACATAGAGGCCGGCCTGTATCTGCTCAGGGTTGTCGGAACCGTTGTCCGTTTTCCTGGTTTTACTATCCTGTATTCAGAGACAAAAGATGAGTCCCAGGAGAAGGGACGGAACAATTCGGATAAGGACAAGACAGATCTTCCTGCTTTGGCAAAGGATGATCCCCTGAAATTTTTGGGAATTGAACCTAAGCAACATTTTACCCAGCCTCCACCCAGGTATTCCGAGGCAAGCCTTATAAAAACTTTGGAGGAAAAGGGAATAGGAAGACCCAGCACCTATGCCACCATACTTTCTACTATCCAGGGCAAAGAATACGTAAGCCTTGAAAAACGGTACTTTTATCCCTCTGCACTTGGCTTCGTAGTGACAGACCTGCTTGTTGCACATTTTCCGGAAATCCTTGATTCAAAATTTACTGCGGCCATGGAAAAAAATCTTGATGGAGTGGAGGATGGTTCCAATTCCTGGATAAAGGTACTTGAAAAGTTTTATGGCCCATTCAGCAAAAGTCTTAACCTTGCTCAGGAGGAAATGAAGTCCATCAAAACAAAAGGCGTTTCCACTGATATCAAGTGCGATAAGTGTGGCGCGTCTATGGTTATTAAATACGGTAGGAGTGGAGAGTTTCTCGCCTGCTCAGGATACCCTGAATGTAAGAATACCAAAGATTTTAAAAGGGATGAGAAGGGCCAAATTCAAATCCAGGACAAGGAAATCCGGACTGATAAAATATGTGACCGGTGCGGTCGACTAATGGTTATCAAAAAAGGACGTTTTGGTGAGTTTCTTGCCTGTTCGGGATACCCGGAATGCCGGAACACAAAATCCATTTCTACTGGTATTCCCTGTCCTGAGCCGAGTTGTGATGGCGAGTTGTTTCAGAGGCGTTCCCGCTCGGGTAAGACCTTTTTTGGCTGT
>JAGGRV010000337.1 GCA_021159445.1 Deltaproteobacteria bacterium
GTAAGCGTTCACAGGGCACCGCATCTGCTTTGTTGTCGGGCACTTGAAGTACAGGAAGTACGTCTGCGTACCCTCCGCCTCGCATCTGCAGTACCCTGTAAACGCTTACCAAATCACTAAATTATCAGCCACAGACCCACATAGACTGACACAGACGAAAAAAATCACTCAATCACTAAATCACCCAATTCATTAGCTGCCTGACCTATTTTTTCCCATCTCCACACATTCCTTCAGGTGATCGTGGGTCGGGACATACTTCACCCTTATACCAGGTTCAATAATATCGAATTTCATCTCACTATGAGATTATCCCTTCCACAGGGCATGAATGTTACAGTATGCCCTGGCAGTGACCTTGCCGGCCTCAATACGAAAAACAGCATCAGGGGCATCACCGGGGCTCAAAAATTGCCTGTAGGCCCTGCCATCGGCAATCAACTCGATCCACTCGATATAGTGTTTTCCCTCCATTGGGTGAGCCACACTCCCCACCTTTACATTGAAACCACCGTCCACCTTCTCTACTACAGGTATGTGTTTTTCTTTTGCTGCATCAACGGTGTTCTCTACCATAAGTTTCATGGGCTGGTCGCAGCATACCAGCTCTCCCACACCTGCGTGAACCATCTCGACCATATTGCCGCACAGTTCACACTTGTAGATTTCCAGTCTTTTTGTCATTTCATAAACCTCCTAAAAATCAAAAGCGGTATCATTTGACATCCATTGTCAAGGTAGTGGTATTAACCAGAATCGGGGCATACTCATCTGCAGGCAACTCAAGAAACTCGCCCACAGAGCTTGGTACCTGGCTGTAAAAGAGACTCGCTTTAATGGTTACCGGCCCTGGAGAAATATTTTCAGGAATAGCCCATGTGTAGTTCTCGATCTTGGTCTCCATAGGACCGATCCGGTAATCAACCGAAGTATTAGCCGCAGTGTACCACTGGCAGATGGTCATTCGTCCCTTGGGATCGAAGAATGGCCGACGGAAGATCCGGACGCCGTCAGGGCAATTGCCGTCCCGTTTTATCCCTTTGAAGCCCTTGATTTCTATGATCTCCCCCATGGACTGATATGCCATGGCCCCGGAGTCAGCAATGGTATATTCTTCTCCTTCGAAACCTTTGCGATTAACAGGGATCTGGTAGCCCTTGCCAGTGGCGTCAATGGCCTGCACTTCCAACCAGAGCATACGTTCTTCAGTAGAACCTGAAGGGATGTAGTGCCCTACCTTTCCATTAAAGAGCTCTGCCCGTAGTTTAAGTGTGGAACCAGGAGAGATATCCGTCTTTTTCGTGTAAAGGGCCAGGTCAACAGCACCGGCAAGCTTGCTGGAAAAATGGGAACCGTGAAAACTGTGATGGGCGAGATCGGCCCTTTTCTTCCCACCAAAGGCGGCCTTGCCCGGTGAGTGATACATATGGCAATCCTGACACCGTGTCCCCTTATCGGCATAAGGTCCTGCCTTCCATTCACGATATGTTTCCTTTACCCAGGCACCATAAGGGCTCTGTTCATCATGGCATGTGGCACAGAGTTCCGGACTCCTGGTAAACTCCGAGTACTTCACCCCGTGGGAAGGAGACTTTGCATCGGCCCTTGGTCCCTGCTTCACCTTGTCCGGCTCAATGGTAAAGCTGAAATTGAAGGGTACTTCTTCAGTAGTCCCGGTTATGTTGTGACAGATCTCACAGCTCACGCCTTCATTGGCCCTGGTCCCGGCTTCAGCAGGCTTTGGTGGAATGTCTCCACTCAAAAAAGCAAGAGGACCGTGGCAGGCAATGCATCCGCCCTTGACACCGGAGACCTTCTCAAGCTTTAGGGCATGGGGAAGGGCCAGTTTGAAGTATTCAACCTGATCCCATTCATGTGTAAAACTCTGTGACATCAGGCACTGCTGCCACTCCTGATAGATCTCGCTGTGACAGACTCCACACTTCTTGGGTTGCTTAAAATTTTCATACTGGAATTTGCCGGTTTCTGCACAGTTTCCAATAAAAGGGGTCAAAACAAAGAATATTGCCCAAAAAATCACGTTTCTTTTTTTCATAGTACCTCCCCGATAGGATGGGGCACCAAAGGCGCCCCATTTGGATCGATTATTTCTCCATCTTGGCCGTGGCCCTCATGGTCATGGCAAGCTCCTTGATTTCACCGAGATCCTTGGTCATCATGGCCCAGCCGTACCAGTAGGCATAGTCAGGATTGACATGGAAATTGCCCTGGTATGTCCGCATCCGGTGCTTCATGTACATCTGGAACAAGACCTGATCTATATGAGACATCTGATCCAAATTCCCACCACCGGTCCTCAAAAAATACAGAAAGTCCGGATAGGCAAAGGCATAGTTTTCAGGTTTCTTGATAACGCCGTCTTTGTAAAGGCCGGCGACAATTTCTATACCCTCTGCCAACAATCTATCCGCCTTCTGCAGCATGGAATCACCATAAGCCAGTTGCTCTCTTGCGTACTTCTCAGAGTGACACTTGCTGCAGGTCTTGATCATTTTCTCCCGTTCAGTGAGCCATGCCTCCTCAGTAAGACGGACCATGTCCACGGACTTTACTGCATCAAGACGTGCAGTCGGCTCCCCTGTCTCAGGATTCAAAACGCCAAGGGCCTTGAGTATGGTCACCCTGTCAGCAGCCCACTGCTTGTCTTCAGGAAGGGGAAGTCTTACACCAAGGAAGCCCCAGGCTGTCTTGTTCGTATGAGTACCGTTCGGCAGATGACAGAACTGACAGGTAGGCGCTTGGGCATTCTCAGGCAACTTGCCCTTTTCCTTTACAAAGTAACGGGTGCCGTGTTTGGAACTACTCCACATCTCCCACTGGGGATGATCGTATCCCATATGGCATTGCTGACAGGCCCTGGGGTCCTGGGCCTCCTTTTTGGAGAAGCTGTGCCTGGTATGGCATTCATCACAAGAGTTGTTCTGATAGCGATATCCCTTGTCCCGCTGTTCTTTTTTCTGGGCCTCTGACTTGATCCCCATGTTGTGGCAGCCACCGCAGCCCCTGCCTCCTTCCATCAGCTCATCAGGCTCAACATGGGTAATCGGCATGGCATTCAAGGATGTCCAGCCAAAATTGTGCTTGCCTTTAACAAACGAATCGAATTGCTCTTCATGGCACTGGGCGCAGACATGTTCATCAGGCAAAGCGACCTTATTGAAATCCTTGGCGCTTGTGTGCTCCTCTCCATGACAGACCGAACAGGTCACATCTTCTTCGCTGTGCTTGCTGGATTCCCAGTCTGCTACCTGCCCGGGAGAGATCTTCTTGTGACAGGTGATACAGGCCTCTTCAGCTCCAATTGCCAGGCCTGTGAAACAGAACATGGCGATAGAGCACCCCAATACGACAATCCACTTCCTCTTCATAATAACATACCTCCTCAGTTAAATGTTGCGGTCAACGGCAGCGGCTTGACCTGATGAACAAAAAATATCGCCCAGACACTGCTCAGCGTATGGGCAGTATGAGGCACAGCCAAAATCCATCCTGGGATTCACAAACCGATGGCCGCATTTCTTGCACAGGCGCGTTGTGTCGTCCTTAAAAAATTCTACTTGGCTTCCACATTTTGGGCACCTGACTTCAAAAATAGCCCCTGGTTTCCAGTAACGGCTGTCTTGTCCAGGGCATTTCATCTCCACCAGCCTTTTTTTATATGGGCCTCCTTCTCTGTTTCTGCCAACTTCCTGATCTTGTAGGCAGAATCCCTTAAAACACCGTACAGCACGCCGCAGCCGGTATCTTCGCGCACAGCGTCTCCTTTATCGGCAAGGTCAAGCATCCTTTCTGCGAGTTTGAGCGTTTTTTTAATGTTTTCATCACACGGCTTCATCAAATTGATCCCTTTTAAGAAGACGTATCCCTTGGAAAAGGTTCTCAACATCATATCATCAAGATCTGTGCCAGGATAAAATTGTACAAAATAATAGGGGAAAAGGCTTTAATATTGGTCAGTTAGTTTTCACTTGCTCCATTGACGTATCCCGCAGTGGTGCGGATAACCCGAGACACTATTGATACACTTTGTCCCAGGCGAAAAGAAATGAATCCAACATGCTGATACTGTGATATATTTGGTAATCCGTAAGCGTTTACAGGGCACTGCATCTGCTTTGTTGTCGGGCACTTGAAGTACAGGAAGTACGTCTCATCTGCGTCACTCTGTAAACGCTTACAGTTCGGTGGGTTGCGGTAAAATGGGCGTTGTAACCCCGTGAACGGTTACTGTAATCCGTAAGGTGCAAGGGTGTCTCATATTAAATCATGAGACATAAACGTCTCATGAGACATCGTGGAAATCGCCAAGAAACCGGTAAAGGGTGGCGCGCCCGACACCAAGGATTCTGGCCGCCTTAGCCTTGTTCCCTCCACTTCTGGCCAGGGCGGCACGAATACTATCCCAATCCAGTTTTCGGGAAGGGCCCCTGGAGGATTGTTCATTTTGCCATTTTTTCAATTCCACAGGAAGGTCATAAGGCTGAATAATCCGGCCCCTGGACTTGACAAGCGCGAATCGAATGGCGCTTTGAAGCTCACGGACGTTTCCAGGCCAGGGATAATCCTTCATCAGTGCCACGGCCTCTTTGGAAAGACCCAGGGTTTGTTGTCCGTCTTCACCGGCCTCATTGATGAAGTGCTCCAGCAAAAAAGGAATGTCGTTTTTTCGCTTCCTGAGTGGCGGCAGGTGAATCGGCACCACGTTGATGCGGTAATAGAGATCCTCGCGAAAATTGTCTCTCTCCATTTCGCGCTTCAGGTCCCGATTTGTAGCGCTGATCAGACGTACATCCACTGAGGTGGTCTTTTCGTCACCCACGCGCTCGAACGTCCCGTCCTGAAGGAACCGCAAAAGCTTTGCCTGCATAGGCTTTGGCAGATCAGCCACCTCGTCCAGAAACAGGGTGCCGTTGTTAGCCAGCTCGAACCGGCCCTTTTTATCCCGCACAGCTCCGGTAAAGGCCCCTTTCACATGCCCGAAAAGTTCACTCTCAAGTGTTCCCTCCGGAAGCGCTGCACAATTGATAGGCACAAAAGGACCTCCTCCCCGACGGCTCTCATCGTGGATGGCATGTGCTACCAGCTCCTTTCCTGTGCCGGTCTCGCCAGTGATGTGGACCGGATAGTCGTTGGTACCCATGTCTCGAATCTGCTTATAAACCCGGAGCATTTTGGGGTCTTGCCCTATGATCCCGGCAAAGCCCTTGAGATCCCCAAGCTGTATTCTTAACCCGATCAGGTCTGTTACATCCCGAAAAGAGGCAATAATGCCAACAAAGCGTCCAGCCACATCTTCTCTGCCGTTCACCGTCATCTCAATCCGCCTGGGCTCACCTTTTCTGGTAAGAATATTAAGTGGATAATAAAGATGATCCAGGGAATCGGGCGGGCTGTCTTGAAAAGAACAGCGACTGCCGCAGAAAGGTCCGTCAAAGGCCTCATGGCAGTCTTTCCCAAGGACATCTTCTCTGGAATAGCCGGTTATTTTCTCAGCAGCCCGGTTGAAAAACACGATGTATCTATCCTTGTCATGGGCTATAATGCCCTCAGAAAGGTTATCAAGGATATTTTCCAGGTTCTTCCTGTTTACCAAATTTTTAAACAGTAAGGAAAGGTGAGCTTCGACAAGTTCTTTGAAACTTGCCAGGAGCTTCTCATACCGTTTTTCGTATTTATTCTCCTTTGAATCAAGCACACAGATCGTGCCAAAAACTTCACCATCAGGCCAAAGGAGCGGAAAACCGAGGTAGGAAATCATTCCCAGTTTTATGTCCGGGTTTTTATCCCATTCTTTATCTTTCAACGCATTTGGAACCAAGATACTGTCCTTCGTTTTTACGACCCTCTCACAGTAGAGGCCGGCCAGATACTCCCTGTTTCCTGCTTTATATGGATTTTTGCTTGATTGACTTGAGCGAAAAACTTCGATGTCAGGAGGATCAAGTTTCATAATTAGGGCAGAGGGCACATTGATAATCTCTGCCATAGTATCGACGACACTTTGCCAACTCGTGACGATTTCATCGGTTATCCCGATTTCACTTTTGTTTATTTCAGAAGCCATGCTCAGAACATTACCTTGCAGCTTACCATACGCCCTCAATAGCCTCTCCGCACTTGCTGCATTTTCCGTCAGACAATCGACTTTCCACTATCCTGAAACCATATCTCTTGATAAGCTTTGCACCACAGGCCGGACAATAGGTATCTTCTCCACCCTCACCAGGGACATTGCCCTCATAGACAAATCGCAGGCCTTCCTCAAGGCCTATTTTCCTGGCAAGACGCAAGGTGGCAACCGGAGTAGGTAGCCTGTCCAACATCTTGTAGGTGGGATAAAACGCGGTGACATGCCACGGTATTGACGGATCGACCCCTTTAACAAACCTGGCTATGTCCCTCAACTCCTTTGGAGAATCGTTCCATCCGGGGATAACTAGGGTTGTAACCTCCACCCATACTCCCAATTCGTGCATCAGGCGAACATTATCAAGCACAGGTTGAAGTTTTGCTTTGCAGACATCGTGGTAAAACTTATCCGTAAAGGCCTTTATATCAATATTTATTCCGTCAAGTACCGGAGCCAGATGCCGAGTCACCTCAGGAGTCATATAGCCATTGCTGACAAAGACATTCTTCAGCCCTCTCTTTTTGGCTAAAACTGCGCAGTCATAGGCAAACTCATAAAAGATTGTGGGCTCAACATATGTATAGCTGATACTTTTTGCTCCATGCAGAACCGCGGTATTTACAATATCCTCCGGGTCCCTGTCTTCCCCGGGTATCTCTCCTTCATGGATGCGTGGATACTGAGAAATTTGCCAGTTCTGGCAGTGCAGGCACCTGAAGTTGCACCCTACTGTGGCAATTGAATATGAGATTGAACCCGGCAGAAAGTGAAAAAGGGGTTTCTTCTCAATGGGATCAGAGTTTTCCGAAATTACCTTTCCGTAAACAAGACTATAGAGCTTGCCATCCCTGTTCTCACGGACCCTGCAAATACCCCTTTTCCCCGGCTTGACATGACAATAATTGTTACAGAGCTGGCATTGTACCTTTCCTTTGTCCTCAACTGTATAAAAAAGGGCCTCTTTCATATCATAATTTCTCCTTTTTTGTTTCTGTTCGCGTCCATTCGTGTTTATTCGCAGTTCAACTTTTTTGCCATTTTGACTGATTCAAAAAATGCAATTTGTAACCGTTTAGTATATGATATACATCAATCTCACGGCTGGCGAGCAATTATTAGAGAAAATTGCATTCTCATTATACACGACATCTTTTCTCCCTTTTCCTCATAATGTTTTTTTGACAAAAGCGCTAAGGGCAATTAAAAATGCTTGAGCTGTATTTTGTAACTACTCAGGTGGATAGACTGAAGGTAGAAGGCTAATAGGGACAAAGCATGCGTGATTATACAAAACTGCGGGCATTTGAGTTGGCTGACGAGATTGCAGTATTAGTTTAGAGGATTCATCTCTGTTCGATCATTGCGAGATGGTTGAAGTATTTCAGTCTTCAGCCTTCAGTCTTCAACCTGAATAGTTACTGTATTTTTAATTATATTCACAAAATGGATCTATAAAAAATGCTAGAAGCTCTGCTCCATCCAAAAAACGTCGCAGTAATCGGGGCATCGAGGACGCCTGGGAAGGTGGGCTATGAGATAGTAGCCAACCTGATCAATGGCGGTTTTGCCGGTAATATAATACCTGTCAATCCGTCAGCAGACCAGATTCTCGGGCTCAAATGCTACAAAACCCTCAAAAACTATGAAGGAACCGTGGACCTGGGCATTGTGACCGTTCCCCGGCAGAATGTCATGGCTGCCACACAGTCCTCTATAGAGGCAGGGGTGAAGGCCCTTGCAGTGATTACCGCCGGGTATAGGGAAACAGGCGAAGAAGGTGCAAGGCTTGAACAGGAATTGGCAGGGCTTTGCAGGGCTCACAATGTACGTCTGCTTGGGCCTAACTGTTTGGGCATTATGAACAGGCATCACCACATGAATGCCTCATTTGCCGGGGACATGCCTGAAGCAGGAGGCATATCAGTCTTTTCCCAATCAGGGGCACTGTGCACTGCCATTGTGGATTCGTCTGTCACAGGACATTTCGGGCTTGCAAAACTTGTAAGCCTCGGCAACAAAGCGGATCTCACGGAAGTAGATTTCCTGAGGGCCCTTGCCAGGGATGACGATACAAAGGTAATCGTTGGATACCTTGAAGATATAGCTTCCGGTGACGAATTTGTGAAGGCGGCGGAAGATGCCTGTTCCGTCAAGCCCGTAGTAATTCTCAAGGCCGGGACCACTCCTGCAGGTCTGAAGGCCGCATCTTCTCACACAGGAGGTCTTGCCGGAGCTGATATGGCCTATGGTGCGGCTTTTAGACGCTCGGGAGTAATCCGGGCGGATAATTTTCAGGCCCTTTTTGACTATGCATCGGCCCTGGCAATGCAGCCCCTTCCCAAGGGTGACCGTGTTCTGATTATTACAAACGCCGGCGGGCCGGGCACAATGGCTGCTGATGCTGTAGAAAAATCCGGCATGACCGTCGCGGCCCTAGCCTATAGTACGTCAGCCGCCCTTAAAGGAAAACTTCCACGGGCATCAAGTACAGGGAATCCCGTGGATGTGCTGGGCGACGCTGATCCGGAAAGATATGCCGTTGCATTAAGCACCGCCCAGGACGATGATTCAGTAGATGCCATCATAGTAATCCTGACACCACAGGCCATGACAAAGCCTGCTGAGACCGCAAGGGCCATTGCCGATTGCGTAAAAGCCGATAAGCCTGTTCTCGCGGCATTCATGGGGGGCAAGCATGTAATGCCGGGAAACGAAGAACTGGTTGCTGCCGGACTGCCGGTCTATAACTCACCTGAACGGGCAGTCGACGCCCTCAAGGCCATGTACGAATATTCAGTATGGCGGCGGCGTCCACCGCGGATAGTGACACGATTCAGAGTTCATCGCCGGCGAGTGGAACGGATTATTGCCCGGCATCTGAGGACCAAAAGGACCCATGTCGGGGATATTAAAGCCAAGCAGATCCTGAGTGCTTATGGTTTCAGGATACCGGAAGGCCACTTGGCAAGCACTACTGACGAGGCAGTAGAAGCTGCGGAGCAAATAGGCTACCCTGTAGCTATAAAAATAGTCTCACCTGACATTATTCATAAAACAGACCTCGGTGGCGTGAAATTACACCTGTCTACGGCTGATGACGTGCGAGACGCATTTGACCTGATGATGCTCAGGATAAGACAGGTTGCACCTGAAGCCCATATCGAAGGCATTTACGTAGAAAAAATGCTGGCACGGGGCATGGAAGTCATCATAGGCATGAGCCGTGACCCACAATTTGGTCCAATGCTCATGTTCGGACTTGGGGGCATATTTGTCGAGGTAATGAAAGACGTTACCTTTCATCTGGCCCCTATCACCACAGAAGAGGCGTTTCAGATGCTTAAAAGCACCAGGTCCTATGAGATGCTTAAAGGGACCCGTGGAGAAAAAGGAGTGGATTTTGCCGCAATAGCTAACGGACTTCAACGCATCAGCCAGTTGGTTACGGATTACCCGGAAATTACCGAGCTGGATATCAATCCATTTATTGTCGGAGACATTGGAACAGAACCATTTGTGGCCGATGCCCGAATGACCTTAACTCACCAAAAGACTGAATAATGAACAAACCAAACCAGACAGAATACGACCCAAACTGGCAGGAGAGATACAAAGACATGATCGCCACTCCCGGGCAGGCGGTCTCGCACCTGCGGCCCGGACAGCGAGTATTTATCGGGACAGGGTGTGGGGAACCGAAAGAACTGGTCAAGGCCCTGACCGACCGTGCTTCTAAACTGGCCGATATGGAGATTATCCAACTACTTACCCTAGGCGAGGCCCCTTATGCCCACAAGGAGCTTGCCGATTGCTTTCTGGTAAACAGCTTTTTTGTTGCGGAAAATGTCAGGGGGCTTATTCAGGAAGGACTCGGCAAATATACACCTATCTTTCTTTCAGATATTCCACGGCTTTTCAGTTCAGGTCAGTTACCGCTGGATGCAGCCCTAATACAGGTCACACCTCCGGATGAGCGCGGGAGAGTGAGCCTTGGGGTCTCGGTGGATATTGTCAAAAGTGCTGCGGAAAACGCCTCGCTCGTCATTGCCCAGGTCAACCCCCAGATGCCCAGGACCCTGGGAGACAGTTTTATTGATATCTATGATCTGGACTTCCTGGTTCCTGTGGACACGCCCATTTTTGAAGCAACCTTGCCTGAAGACACGGAAGTGGCTCGCGAGATCGGAGAACGCATCGCGGCCCTGGTGGAAGACGGATCAACTATTGAGGTGGGGATCGGACGAATCCCCCACGCAGCGGTAAATTTTCTGAAGGAAAAACAAAATCTCGGAGTACATACGGAGATGTTTACAGACAACATTATAGATCTGGTGGAATCCGGTGCTGTAACCGGTGCGAAAAAGACCATTGACAGGGGTAAAATTGTTGCCAGTTTCTGTTTCGGGACCCGCAGGCTCTATGACTACATCCACAACAATCCCCTCTTCTCTTTTCGTCCGACCGAGTATGTCAATGACCCCTTTATTATTGCCAAACAGTATAAAATGGTGGCCATCAACACGGCATTAGAGATAGACCTTACAGGCCAGGTCTGTGCGGATTCCCTTGGCACCAAATTCTACTCAGGTATCGGCGGCCAAGCAGATTTTAACAGCGGCGCAGCCAGATCCTATGGGGGCAAGGCAATTATAGCCCTGCCGTCCACCACAACAGACGGAACCACTTCACGGATCGTTGCGAAACTGAGCCCCGGTGCCGGCGTAGTGACCACCCGCGGGGACGTACACTACGTGGTAACCGAATACGGCGTGGCCTATCTTCACGGCAAAAGCGTCCGGGACAGGGCCTTGGCACTGATCAGCATTGCCCACCCGCGTTTCCTTGAAACGCTCCTTAAGGAGGCTATTGAGGCCAAATACCTCCGAAAAGAGCTTGCCGATGTGGGAGAAAGCTTCATTGTAGCTCCACACGAGGCAAAAACATCATTGCTTTTAGATGATGGAACGAAAATCAACTTCAGGCCCATACACCCCACTGACGAGCCGAAGATGAAGGATCTGCTGTACACCCTTTCTCAGGATGCCTTGTACTCTCGTTTCATGACACACGTTCAGCGCTTCCCCTATAAGCAGGTCAAAGACTTCGTGTTCATCGACCATAGAAAAGAAGTAGCCATCGTAGGCGTCCTGCCTGAGGCCCATGGGGAAGATATCATTGCAGTAGGTCGATATTACCTGGATCCGCGAACCAACCGGGCAGAAGTCGCATTTGTAGTCCGCGATGAGTGGCAAGGTCGCGGCATAGGCAAGTTTTTGTTCAAACACCTTACGACAATTGCCAAAAGGCATGGTATCACCGGATTCACTGCTGAAGTCCTGCGAGACAACAAAAGAATGCAGGCAGTTTTCAATAACAGTGACTTGAGAGTTAGAAGCAAGCTGAGTGATGACATCTACAGCTTTGAGATGGACCTTGATTAATCAGAAAACGAACTCCGCCACCAGGAAAGTATGGTCCGAGGGCTTTTGAGCAAGCCTTGGGCTGATATCTATATATGCCTTTTCAGCACATTCTGCTAACACAGCCGTAGCAAGTATGTGATCTATGCGCCAACCTAAACGCCTTTTGACTGCATTGGGTATCCTGTAGTCGTAAAACGTATATTGGTCCGGATCCGTATTAAGCTTCCGGAATACGTCTACAAATCCCCATGCCTTGACCTTCTCCAACGCCTTGCGAGCATCTTCATGGAAGCAGACATGATCTACATGGCTATCCGGGGCATAAACGTCTCTTGATTCAGGGGCAACGTTAAGGTCTCCGCACCAGAGCAATGGTTCGTCCGTGGAATAATTCCTGTCAAACAGGTCCTTTAACCTTTCAAACCACCTTAGCTTGATATGAAAATACATGTGGTCCAAGGCCCTACCCTGTGGAACATACGCGTTAACAACAGGAATATCCTTTACAACACAATGGATGAGCCTGGCTTCATCCTCCGGGCTGTTTTCAGGGTCATCGAAACCAACGGCCATGTCTTTTATCTCGTGTTTGCTGGCGATCGCAACGCCATTGTAAGACTTCTGACCCTTGTAAATCACATTATAGTCTATTTTGTTAAATGCTTCCTTTGGGAAATCCTTGTCCTGCACCTTTGTTTCTTGCATGCAAAGCACATCAACCGGATTTTTTTCAAGCCAGGGGATCACTATGTGAAGACGTGACCTTATAGAATTTGCATTGAAGGTGGCAATGCTGAAATTATCGTTTTTCATATTCTGAAACACTTGCCGGATAAGCCGTTTCGGTGTGTGGATAAGTTACATAAAAATGCAACAAAGGCCGGATTTATGCGTTTCACTATTTATTCCGATAAATTTGCAAGAGATAAAGCGGTAAATCAATAGGCTTTAACAATACCGCAACGTGAAAAATCATAAGGAAAAATTCAATGGGTATTGATCAACGAAAACAAGTTAGGACACCTACTCAGTTAATGGTTCAGTATTCAGATCAACATCTCTTCTATACGGAATTCGTGGATGACCTCAGTCTTGGAGGAATGTGCATAGTGGCTTCGAAACCGATCGAACCCGGAACCAAGCTGATTATCTCCACTTCAACACAACCGCCTATCAAAATTGAGGGGATAGTTGCATGGAGCAAAAAGAGTATGAAGCACAAATTTAAATACAAAATAGGTGTCCAATTCGTTAAACTCTCACAGGACCAGAAATCCCAAATTACAGATATTATAACTTCAATTTACTGGGGAACAAACACGATCCGTTAAGATGAATAATTCTGAAGGATTACACAAAAATCTTTATCCCCCTTTCGCGTTTCATTTTCATGAGAGTTTTTCGAGTGCCTCGACGGCAGCTTCCAGAACTTCGTCGGAATAAGGACCTTTGCGAACACTGTTAAGTTTCGGGATCACACTCAGATCCTTTGATTCACCCAAAATATAGAGGATATCGCCTTTGACCTTATCGTCTACCTGGAAAAACCGGTACCACAAAGGTGCGATAACCTGCGAAGCCATTTCTTTACGCTCTTCGGCAAGGAATTCAAACGTCACCATGGCGCCCAGGCGAATTTGCCATTTTGCATGAGTCAGTAGATCCAAAAACGCAGGATAGATTTTTCCGCTTTCCATCATCATCTGCGCCAGGCCCGCGGCATCACCCTGCTCGACGATCTTTCTGAGCGAATCAGTACCGAGCTGGGAAGGGTCCCGGGTGAGCATCATATGGACGAGTTCTTCGAGCTGAATCGCTCCTGTCCAACGGAACTGATCGTCCAGTATAACCGTGGGCACAGACCGGACGTGGTCATTTTCGGCCCTTTCAGAAAACAGGGTTCCATCGATAACCGTGATATAAATCAGACTTTCCGAGGCGGCAAGAGTCAGCAGCAAGGTCACTACCTGGGGACAAAAGGGACATTGGGGAGCAATATAGACCTTCAGCATCGCAGGGACCTTAAGCTGACTAAGGTCGTCCCGAACCGGTGAAGCCAGTTTCCTTGTGAGCGTAGCCCCGCCGCCCAGCACATCCAGAAACGGGACCAGCTCTCTTCCCAGAGGCACGGCCTGATAGCTTATATTCTCCCCGACACTGATTTCCGGTACCTGCTCGCCGTCATTCTCCTCTCTTTCGATCCGGACGCCTGGAGCCAGGCGCCTAAAATCCTCACAGAATGCCTGAATTTGCCTGCTGCGATCGTCGTCTGCCCGGATAAAACCGATGCGGATTTCTCCGTCGATCTTCCGGTACCACTCTGTTATGATCGCTTCGTCCTCGGAAGTCACAGTAGTCCCTTCTATACAGAATTATTATGCCAATCGTCTAAGATTCAAGAAGAGCTTTATATAACCATCCGGTCGGACTTCGGCCAGAAGCTTTTTAGCCCGTCTGGATATCTCCAGCATATGCTTTGCCCCTTCAGACTGTCCATCCCAAAAATTTATCACGAAATCTGCTGACCTGAGCAGTACATCATTTCTCATCATAGTGGCCTTTAGCCCGTGCTTCTCCCACTCTGAAGGAATAATCTTCCATTCAAGTCCTGCTTCGCCGGCATAGCGCTCGCCCAAACGATCAGCCCCAGGGGCATTTCCGGAAAGTACAATGTCTCCGTCAATCAGCAAATACTTCAGTACACTTTGGACCAATTCATAGGATTCTATACTACGAGAACCAACTACAGCCACTCTTGCCATACAAACCCGCCTTTATATAAAAAGTAAATCGAGCACGCCCTCAATGCCTGAATTAATCCCGTATGAAGCCATCAGTCATCTTCTTCAGTGGAATTTTCTCTGACAATGTCCTTTACATTTTCAAGAATGTAGAGCACATCATGAACTGTGACTTTGGAGTGTTCCTCACAAAAATCGTCAATCGCGACAAGAATACGTTCTGTCAATTCGTTAAACTGATCGACAGAAAGGTTGGAGACAGGCTCCGAAGCCATGAGGGAATCCAGATCAATACCATAATACCCTGACAGCTCCTCCTTTATCTTTTCGAGCCTGTGGGCATGCCCTCGACCAGAACGTTTTCTATCCCGTATGCTTACAACTTTGCCCATTAAAATTCCCCGCATGAAATATTTTCAATACACGCCGTGAATATTCTAGCTCAATCTATTGACCAGTGGCAAGCTTTTCTCCTCACTTAATCGCCAAGTAGAGCAAAATAACTTAACACTATACAAAATCCATAACAAATATCCCCTTTCCATCCCCTTTGACTGCTAAAACAAATTGACAGATTTTAGCATAATAAGTAAATTTCCTCCATGATTCTAGAAGAACTTACCATGCCGGCCTTTATAGAAGGGCTAACTAAAACCCGCACTATTATAGTTCCCTTTGGTGCTGTCGAAGAACACGGACAGCATCTACCACTGGGGACCGATATGATCCATGCGTATGAACTGTCCAAGGAAACCAGCAAACATCGTCCTCTTTTCGTTGCGCCACCGGTGTGGTACGGGCTCTGCAGAAGCACAAGTCAACATGCCGGAACAATTACAATATCCGGAGATACCTTGAAAAGGCTTGCTGTAGAACTTGCCACATCACTTTATAATCAAGGACTGAGAAATTTTGTACTCCTTTCCGGTCACGCTGGCGGCACTCACATGGCTGCCCTTACGGATGCAGGCGAAGCGATACTGTCCAACCTTGAGAAAAGCCGGGTGGCAGTATTATCTATCCTTGATCTGATAGCTGAAATTCCCGACGGAATTGTAGAAACAGAGAATGACTCGCATGCTGGCGAGGTCGAGACCTCATTAATGCTCCACCTGAGGCCGGCGCACATAGATGGTACAAGCCCTGAAGAGTATCCCTCCTTTCCCACACCCATACTGGTCAGAGATAAAAAAAGGTTCTGGCCAGGAGGCGTATGGGGTGATCCTTCAAAGGCCTCTCTTGAAAAGGGCAAAACTCTGCTTCAGAAGGAAATTGAAGTCCTGTTGCGCCTGGTAAGCAGAATCGAGTCTTTTGATGGTTAAGTCTAAGAAACGGATATTTATTTGCGTCCTTTTATCCACGGTAGGGGCAATTTTGGCAGCCTGCCAGGGCAGTGCTGATCCTTCCAAGGCCCCTGATTTTACGCTTCTGAATCTCCAGGACGAATCCGTAAATCTGTCGGAATATAGAGGACAGGTAGTGCTCATTAACTTCTTTTCCACCAACTGTCCTCCCTGTAGAGTAGAAATCCCTGATTTTGTTCTTCTGCAAAATCAATATGGTTCAAGAGGTTTTGCCGTTATTGGGATATCCGTAGACCAGAATGGGAAAAAAATCCTTCCGGGATTTGTGCAGGCATTAAGGATTAACTATCCTATACTACTTGCCACATCAAAGGTGATAAGAGATTATGGAAATATCTATGCCCTCCCGGCATCTTTCTTGATTGACAGAAATCATCTAATTCTCAAACACTACACCGGCATGGTAACCAAGGACGAACTGGAACCTATCATAGTTAATGCTTTAGTAGACATCAATGAGTAGTTTTTTGAGAAAGGAAGGCAGAAAATGATTACACTGCAAAAAGTCATAAAATATGATTCCGCTCAAAATGCTTCAGATGCAAGGCGCGAAATTTTCCAGTCACGAGGCGTACTTAGCGTACGTCGCAGTGACTGGAAAATCGAAGCAACGCAACAGATGGGGTATTTTCAGCGGAATCAGGAAATTACTTGCGCAGAGTAGCTATCATTCGTTTGGGTTTGAGAAAAATATCCAGTGCATCACAGATGTTGAGGAAAACGGCATTACTTGCCATCAGGGCATCACTCGACGCCCCTTCTTTACCAATTACGCACAGACCCAATTTGGCCTTTTTCAACATCAGGGCGTCATTACGGCCATTGCCTATAGCCACTGTCTTATCACGACCAAGCTCTTCCAAAAAAGCAAGCTTCTGCAGATCACCCCTGCCGGATTCCAGTCGATGAATCTTTATACCACACTCCTCCACCAACTGATCAGTCAACTGGTCAAGAGTTTGACCTGTATCCGCCGTCAGCACATAAGCATCCATTATTTCCGATATTTCCTTTAGCCGCTCGACGACACCGTCAACTAAACCGCCATCAACTGTAATTGTCCCGTTAAGATCCAGTATTATATTGAACAGATTGTAGAAAACCCCACAGGGCATATCTATTTGCATCTTTCGAGAACCAGACATGGCGTACCCCCTCCTCAGCGTTTCTTATCTGTCAACCCTCGCAAAGATAGACCGGCGAATACGAGCCGGCAAAAAAGCCACTGCCCCATCAGCCACCTTTCTCAGAATGGGAATCAGGTCGTCACGCCCTCTCCAATTATCTTTAAGCACCTTCTCATCAACCCTGAGAACTAAACGCAACAGAGCAACGGCCACCAGGTAAACATCGTCAACCAAGCCTACAAAAGGAATCCAGTCAGGGACTAAATCAACCGGATTTAACATATAGGCAACAGTAGCCCCCAATATAGCCTTATCCGCAGAGGAAACCCTTGGGTCCCTCAACAGATTTAGCAACAACCCCAAAAACTGGGGCAACAGGGCAATATAACTACGAATTCTAGCATAAATACCGTAATTAATCCGTCGCTGAGGATTAGATTTTTTCTGTTTGCCTTTCATGTTCAGCATCACTATTTTTAAATCATAACCTCAAATAGTAAATAAAGTAAAGACCGATTTTTATAGCTTGCAATAACAGACATTAATATTTTAAACTACGAGCCGCTTTTAAACTTCTAGATTATACTACAATCAGCCAAGAGGAAATAAGCGGCTACATTCATTTCACCAATTATAAAGGACAATAATATGAATATTCTACATGGCCTGTTATATCCGGCAAGCTACCTCAGCCGGGATACAATGCTGCGGCTTGGCCAGGTATTCTCCAAACTGACTTTATTGGTACCTACAGAAGAGGATGTTAATCCACCACCCCCATCAAGTAACTGCTCCATGGAAATTGAGGCTACTGCGCCGGCCCCTCTGGGAGACAGGCTCGGCTGGTTCACCGGCCTTATCAGCAATTGGAAATCCTGGGCAGAAGAGATGGGCTTGGGAGAAAAAATTCCAGCCTCTACATTAATACGTGCTGCCGAAGGCGAGGAAGAATCTCTACAGGGAATTCTAAATACATTAAGGGGCACTGAAGTCTCTGACCCGCTCCTAGATGCCAGAATATTTCTCCGGCTTTCATTGGATCTGGATAGACGCAATGACGAATTGCAAACAGACCTTGACGAAATAGTAATACATGAAGACAAACTTAAGTCAATATTGCAAGATCCGGGGGAACTCACCGACTCCCAAGATCCCCCGAAAAATCCTTACTTTCCTATTATAGAGCCCCTTCTCATGGCCAAGGAGCGGCTGAGGGCCTGGGCATTGTTATGGCAAAAATACACAGACCCAGGGCCGTGGCCAATCGGGGAAAGTATTACAGTAAAGGATCTGGTCGACAAGGCCTATGAAGCCTTGCAGCCCAGAGAGGCTCCTGTAGATCTATTGGATCTGGTATTACCCTTTGACCCCAATATAAAGCCGGAAGAATCAGACAAAATCAATAACGGCCTGGATTCTCTTATTAAGGCCATTTCAAACACAACTATACAAAATATGAGCGAAAATGGGGATATTCAGGAATTATCAAAAGAAATACAACAGACTTGGAACAAAGCCAATAAGAACCAAATCCCAGGCCCTACACTGAACTTGACCTTATATCCTAAGAGGACGTGGAAAGAAATATTTTCAAAGGCAGCCGATTTAGAATTAGAGCAAGAAGGGCAAAATCCTACCGCAACTTCGGGGTGGTCCTTTTTCTTATGCTAGTAGTGTATAACAGAAAAAAATCAATTGTTGCTTTAGAAGACCATTGCAAGGCTTTGCTGGGCAACATTAGCCACTTGTACCAGCCCTTCTGGTAACATTCCAAAATACATGACCCCCAGGGCGGCAGCAATCAATGCGACCATTGAAGTAACGCCAACTCTGCCGGCCACGACCTCCCTGGACGGCTCCACCATATATAACATCCATATCACCCGTAGGTAGTAATAGGCCGCAATAGCACATGTCATTATACCCAAGGCGGCAAGCAGCAAATATCCTTCTTTTATGGCCGCTGCGAACAGGTAGAACTTACCGATAAAACCCACAGTGGGAGGAAGCCCTGCCATTGAAATCAGGAAGAGGGACATCAAAAAACTGAGAGCAGGATACTTGAACCCCAACCCTTTGTAATCGTCCAGGGTCTGGGCATTTCCTTCCTGACCATCCAACAGATAGAGCACACCAAAGGCCCCCATATTCATCA